>JAIUOE010000004.1:0-300000 GCA_020161395.1 Bacteroidota bacterium | reverse complement strand
ATAAATACAAGGACGGCAAGAATATCAAGTCCAAGATTTGCATCTCAAAGATTTACTACCTATGTGAATGCTGATTACGCCCGTTCGAGAGGACTGGAGTTTGAATATCAGAAGAGAATAGGGAAGTGGTTCAGAGGAAGTGCTGTCTTCTCATATTCTGAAGTGACGGGTAAGAGTTCGTCAGCCGATGAAGGCATTCTGATCGCACAGGGAACTCTTGAGGAATCGATAAAAGAACAATATGCTCCATGGGACAGACCCATCACTGCGACATTAAGTGCCAACTTTTTTGTTGCACCCGGCGAACCTCTCTTCGATTTCGGAGAAGGTATTCTTGATGACTATAACTTCAATGTAAGGTTTTTTTACCAGTCCGGAAAAAGATATACACCGGCGGTTTTCACCGGAAGTTACGAAGCTGACGGAAGACCGCAATACGAGACTGTTCGTGGTGAAAGATATACCATGATCGCCGATAACTGGTTTTATATCGATATGAATTTTGAGAAATATTTGAAGATCGGTTCTTTCAGGTTCAGTGTATTTCTCGAAGTAAACAACATCTTGGATACTAAAAACTCTGCTATTATAAACCCTGCAACCGGAAAAGCATATGAATATGGTGATCCAACCCCAGGTACATGGAATGATCCTCTTTATCCTGATCTTCAGGCACCGTTGAATCCTTATCCGTTCAACCCTGCAAGATATTTAACAAGACGCAACATTAAACTCGGTGTAAGCTTTAAGTTTTAAAATGAAAAAAACACTATTACTCATAACAATTCTCTTAATTGGCGAGTCATTCGGACAGCTCTTCCCCGTTTTAGGTGGTCAAAGAGCAGGTATCTCGACAGCTCAATTTTTAAAGATCGGTGTCGGTGGACGGGCTTCAGCTATGGGAGATGCATTTGTCGCAGTTGCGAATGATGCATCAGCACTCTACTGGAATCCTGCTGCGCTGGTTCAATTCAATGATAACCAGGTGATGTTTTCACACAACAGTTGGCTTGTAGGTGTCAAGCATAACTTCGCCGGCGCAGTCTATCACATAACTGGAGAAGACGCCATCGGAGTCTCGCTTACCTCACTCTCCGCCGGAGATATGAAAGTTACCACTGAGTTTGCCCCGATGGGAACAGGTGCCTATTTTACATTTTCCGATTTGGCAATTTCACTGAGCTATGCACGAAAAATGACCGATAAATTTAGTTTTGGTGCAACAGTGAAGTATATGGAAGAGACATTGGACAAATTGAAAATGCGCGGTGTGTTGGTTGATCTTGGAACTTATTACTGGACCGGGCTTGGCTCTTCCAGATTTGCTGTTTCATTTTCCAATTTTGGAAGTCAGCTTTCTCCGAGCGGGGAAGTGACCCTTTCGGGTAACATAACCAAATCAACCTGGCAGGAGTTTTCTCCTCCAACCATGTTCAGACTTGGTTTTGCATTTGAGCCTTACGAGACTGAACAACACAGAGTGACAACAAGTATTCAATTGAATCATCCTAATGATAACAGCGAAAATTTATCGCTGGGTGCCGAATATTCCTTTAAGGAGCCCTCGACCGGATTTTCACTGCTCTTAAGAGGCGGCTACAAGATAAATGTTGAAGAACAGAATTACAGTTTTGGTGCCGGATTGAATCTCCCTATCTCGATGGCAAAATTTACCTTTGACTATGCTTATGTAAATTTTGACAGACTTGGTGCAGTACACAGACTTTCAATCATATTGGGGTTGTAAGATGAAGAAAATACTTTTTGTAAATCTGCTGCTGGTATTTCTTTTCACCGGATGCGGTGAAAAACTTGACCTCGGAATATTTGATTCGGGAAAAACAGGCGGAAATGTTTCCGGTGATACTGTCTATATTAAAATTACTCCGGACTGGACCGGGTTCAATGCACCTACCGACATCATCATCGGAAAAGATTATTTTATTTATGTGACCGACACCGAAAACAATCGTGTGGTTATGCTCAATTTGAATGGTGATGTGCTCAGTACGCTGACACTTCCAAAACCATTGAAGATAGAACAGGACTATCAGCTTAATCTGATTGTTATTGCAAAATTGGATACTGTTTTGGACGGTGTTAACCGTTCAATAGATGCGGTTTACAAGATTAACATGGTGGCAGGAGGTCATAATCTCGGATCTGCACCCGTAACAAGATTGCTACCCCGTCCGGGCAGTGGCATCTCTTCGTCCGATCTCAGAGTTTCATATACAGGTATTTCCGTCTTCTATAACAACTGGTTCTATATATCGAGAAGAGGACCCAACAATACAAGTGTTGTTGATCCTGATAACTCAATTTTGTCATTCCAAAAATCAGTTTCAGGTAAAGATACACTGATTGGAAGACTACCGGCAATTGATCCTAACGGAACTGGTATTCTCTCTGCGAACGGAATATCATCTCTTATAGCTTTTGATAAAAGAAACATCGATTTTATTTTAACCCTGACCGGTGAGAACAGTTTCCGTGTACAGTGGCTGACCTATGTTGTGAGCTCTTTGGGGGAACAGTATGAGTTGAAACTTTCTCCACAGGGCGGTTCGGATCTGATGCAGATCAATAAATTTACGGCTCCGTCCGATGTTGCAATAGACAGATCAGGGAACATGTATGTGGCGGATACCGGAAAGGACTCAATCTACAGATTCAACTCCTTTGGTGGTATTTTACAAAAGGTGGGAGGTCCACAAAATTTTGCATCACCGGCGGGTGTGGCACATTATGATCGTATTCTGTATGTTGTTGATAAACCGGGTAATAGAATTGTCAGATTCAGGTTATCCACAGACAATTAGGTTGGATTTTATTTTTAACTTTTGTTGAACGGCTAATGCCGGATTGAAAAAGATTAAAAAAAATAGTAAATTTGTAATTCGGATTTTAAAAAATAAGGAAAAAAATGGCGCTTCAAGGCAAAATTATACAGGTAATTGGTCCTGTAGTAGATATCCAGTTTGAGAACAACCATCTTCCTGGAATCTTAAACGCAGTAAAAATACCCCGTGAAAACGGCGAAGAGTTGATTGTAGAAGTTCAGCAGCACCTTGGAGAAGATAAAGTAAGAGCTGTGGCAATGGACACGACTGACGGACTTGTTCGTGGTATGATCTGTTATGACACCGGCAAACCGATCATGGTGCCTGTCGGACCAAACACTCTTGGAAGATTGATTAATGTAATCGGTCAGCCAATTGATGGTAAAGGTCCACTTGAAACTGATACATATTATCCAATCCACAGACCTGCTCCTGAATTCAAGACTCTCTCCACCAGTACTGAAATGCTCGAGACCGGAATCAAGGTTATCGATTTGCTTGAACCCTATTCGAAAGGCGGTAAAACCGGTTTGTTCGGTGGTGCCGGGGTTGGAAAAACCGTTGTAATCCTTGAACTTATTAACAATATTGCCACGCACCACGGCGGTTACTCGGTATTTGCCGGTGTGGGTGAAAGAACAAGAGAAGGTAACGATCTTTATCTCGAAATGAGTGAATCAGGCGTTATCAACAAAACCGGACTTGTATTCGGTCAGATGAACGAACCACCCGGAGCCCGTCTTCGTGTTGGTCTTACAGGTCTTGCTCTTGCAGAGTATTTCCGTGATGAAGAAGGAAAAGATGTGCTCCTGTTCATCGATAACATTTTCCGGTTTACACAGGCTGGATCGGAAGTGTCAGCACTTCTCGGCAGAATGCCTTCGGCGGTTGGATATCAGCCTTCGCTTGCAACCGAGATGGGTGCTCTTCAGGAAAGAATTACTTCTACAGATAAAGGATCAATTACATCAGTTCAGGCAATCTATGTGCCTGCAGATGACTTGACTGATCCTGCTCCTGCAGCAGCATTTTCTCACCTTGATGCGACCACTGTATTAAGTCGTCAGATTTCCGAATTGGGTATTTATCCTGCAGTTGATCCTCTTGACTCAACTTCCAGAATTCTCACTCCTGAAATCATCGGCGATGAACATTATGCTACGGCAAAGAGAGTGAAGGAAGTTTTACAGCAGTACAAAGATCTTCAGGATATCATCAATATTCTTGGTATGGATGAGTTATCTGACGAGGACAAGATTGTTGTAAGAAGAGCCCGCCGTATTCAGAGATTCCTTAGCCAGCCTTTCCATGTGGCTGAACAGTTTACCGGAATCAAAGGTAAATATGTTGAATTGAAGGATACCATCGCCGGATTTAAGGCAATTCTTGAAGGTGAATGTGATGATCTTCCCGAGCAGGCATTTATGTATGTTGGTAAGATCGAAGAAGCATTTGAAAAAGCTAAAGAGTTGAGCCAGTAATGAAAGAGTTCTATCTGGAGGTCTTGACTCCGTCGAAGAAGGCTTACGAAGGGGATGTCCTTTCGGTAACGCTTCCCGGTTCGGCAGGTGAATTTCAGATTCTTTTCAATCATGCCCCAATTATAAGTACTTTGGAAGTTGGACGGATGAAAATCAGGACTGCAGCCGGTGAAGAAACAGTGTACGCTGTCTCCAACGGAGTTGCAGAAGTCTTAAAAAATAAAGTGCTTATTCTGGTGAGATCAGTAGAGAATGTAGCTGATATCGATATTGAGAGAGCTGAAAAAGCTGCGGAAAGAGCGAGAAAACGATTAGGTGATAAAGCCGATCCTGATATCGACTTTACCCGTGCAGAAGCTGCTTTGGAGCGGGCTCTCAACAGGCTTAAACTGAAGGCAACACTATAAAATTAAAAATCCCGGCACAAACCGGGATTTTTTTTTAATTCAGGTATCCGTCATTTTGCATGATTTGTCGCATGCTCTCTTTTTCATCCAGCTCAATCGCAAGCTTCTTGAGGTGTTCAATGAGAAAGTAGATTCTTTCACCCTCATTTTGCAGTGTTATCAACGACTGTTGTTGTTCGAGAGTCAAACCGGCTTTTTCGGCAATTTTGAAAGATTTAAATTTGCATTCATTCAGATTCAGGAAAAAGTTATCTCCCGGATCATATTTGGCTTTTTCGAGCACAATATTGAAAGCAGCTATCATTTCCTCTTCCAACTCGCTGTAAGTGCCTGTAATCATATCCTCATACTTGTCTACTTCTGCTTCAAAATATCCGATGATATTTTCACGCATGGTTTTTAGTATAAACCGTTCCTCACCACGAATTACAATGTCGAAACTGCCGTCAGGGTAATTTTTTGTGATTGACTCAACTTTAACCTTGGTGCCAATTCTTCCAAGGGTCTTATTCTCATATACAATTATACCAAAGGGTTCACCCAACTTAATTGCATATTTAACCATGTTCTTGTACCTTTCTTCAAAAATATGAAGAGGATATTTTGAACCGGGATAGACCACGAGAGAGAGGGGAAAAATCGGTATCATTGTATTAAGGATTTAAGTGAGTCCCGGCTTTAACACCGGGACTTAAAATTTATTATTTTGCCTCTGAGAATCGTTTTGCAACTTCATCCCAGTTCACAACATTCCACCAGTTGCCAACATACTCGTTTCTTCTGTTTTGATATTTCAGATAATAAGCATGTTCCCAAACATCAAGGCCAAGGATGGGAGTGCCTTTTACATCTGCTACATCCATCAACGGGTTGTCCTGATTTGGAGTGGAAGAGATTACGAGTTTACCGCCGGCAACCACCAGCCATGCCCAACCTGAACCAAAACGGGTCATTGCGGCATTGTTAAATTTCTCTTTCATTTCGTCGACCGAATTGAATGTGGAATTTATTGCTTCGAGAAGAGCACCTGAAGGGGTTCCACCACCTTGTTTCATAATATTCCAAAATAAGGTGTGGTTGAAGTGACCACCACCATTATTTCTAACAGCAACCGGATATTTGGATATGGAGGTCATCAAGGTTTCAAGGCTTTTTCCTTCCATTTCGGTACCTTCAACGGCTTTATTTAAATTGGTAACATAAGCCTGATGATGTTTTGTATGATGTATCTCCATGGTCATTTTGTCGATGACGGGTTCAAGTGCATCATAAGAATATGGAAGTTTTGGTAATTCAAATTTTGACATTGTGTTTTTACTCCTCGTATCTGAGTTTAAATGATTAATCTTTTCAATAGTGTTGGAAATTGGTTTTACGGTTGCAACTGCAGAAAGTACTCCGAGTGCAGAGAGAAAATTTCTTCTTTTCATTTATACACCAAACGACTGGCCACAGCCACAGGTTTTGGAGGCATTTGGATTGTCAAAAGTAAAGCCTTTGCCATTAAGTCCGTCAGAAAAGTCAAGTTCAGTCCCCATCAAATAAAACAAACTTTTTGGGTCAACGAACAACCTCACACCTTTCTGCTCAATTACGGTGTCCACTTCTTTTGGCCCGTTATCGAAATTCATCGTGTAAGACAATCCGGAACAACCGCCGCCTTTCACTCCAACTCTTAAGCCACTTCCTTCAGAAATTGAATTTTCCTGCATAATCTTAAGAATTTGCGCAGCAGCTTTGTCAGAAATAGTTATTTCACTTGATGTAAGGGTATCATTCATGTTTCGACCTCTTGTTTATTTGGATTCTCCGGCTGTCTCAGCGGGTACCGGGATTACTGTTGAAAATTCAGGATAATTTAACATCCAGGTCAGGGGACTCATATAAACGAGTATTCCATTTCCTTCAAGGTGTTTAATAAATTCCTTTGTAGTCTGAATTAAAAGTTTGTTTGACAGTTCAATGTTTCTCGAATTCAAATAATATTTTATTGAATACTCGAGATCCCTGTAAAATACATTTGATTTGTGAAAAACGGGAAATCTGAATTTGAAAAAGTTAAGAAATTTTTCCTGTTCACTTGTCAGAAGGTTAAAAGCATTATTCATTTTATTCTCTTTGATTTTGCATAATTACTTATTGCTGTGGCTGCCTCTTGAATCTCGTCAACTGTGTTCATAAAACTGAAACCGAATCTCGCTGTAGAGGCTATTTCCTCATTATTTAATCCAATGGCTCTAAGAACATGGCTCTTTGATCCGTTGTCGGAAGAGCAGGCAGCTCCTGTTGAAAAGATGATATGACTCAAATCATTAAGCATATCACCGGCATTAATTCCCGGAAATTGCAGACTCAAATTATTAAAAAGTCTGTCTGAACTGCCATTAACCACGAAATTGACATCCAGAGTTTCCAGTTGCCTGGTAAAAATGTTTCGAAGTTCAGTTAATTCCTCTTTTTCCCGCTCTTTTTTGCTGTCCATCAGGGACAATGCTTTACTTAATCCAACAATCAAAGGGGTGTTTAAAGTTCCTGGTGAAAGCCCGTTTTCCTGCCCGCCTCCGAAAAGGAGGGGATTGATTTTGATCTTCTTGGAACTTCGATTTATTGCAAGGTAGCCAATGCCCTTCGGTCCGTGAATCTTGTGTCCTCCGCCTGAAATCAGGTCAAGACATAACTCTTTCATGTTTAATTCATACCTGCCGGCGTACTGTGTGACATCTGAATGGAAAACTACATTATTGTTTTTACAGATAGTGCCAATAAGGGCCAAGTCCTGTAATGTACCTGTCTCATTATTCGCTGCCATTATCGAGACGAGAAATGTATCCTTCCTGATTGCTCGCTGCAATTGATCCGGATCGATTTTACCGGTGTGGTCAACATCGAGAATTGTGATATCGAAATCAAGCGACTCAAGGTGACCGAAGGTACCCAAAACGGCAGGATGTTCAGTAGCCTGGGTTATCAGATGCTTTTTAGTAGGATAATTACCGTATGCCTGTCCGGCAATCGCAAGATTTATGGAAGCTGTAGCAGAAGATGTAAAACAGAGGTCGCCGTCGGGGATATTGAAGAGTGACTTAATATTATGTCTTGCCGCTTCAATTGCTGCAGACGCTTTTATTCCGTATTGGTGCGGCGAAGAAGGGTTACCGTACACTTCTGAGAAGTAAGGTAACATTTCTTCCAGAACTGTCGGATCGACGGATGTAGTTGCGTTGTTATCGAGGTAGATAAACTTTTGTATTTTCATCTACCTCGAAAATATCTAAAATCCGGCTATTTTCAAAGTCGCTCGCGCCAAATCAACGACAGGGGAGAAATAAATACCCAGAATGAGTATTGGTAATCCAAGCACGAGAAGCACTGCCTTGTTTCCCGTCGAAAGAACAGGAAGTATGTCAGCATTCGGTGATTTCTCAAAGTACATTGTTTTGAGGACTCTAAAATAGTAGAAAACCGCGATTACTGTGTTAAATATGGCAGCGAAGGCAACAAGATAAAGCTTAGCCTCCATTAATGCTGTGAATACATAAAACTTAGCCCAGAAACCTGCAGTGGGTGGAAGACCGGCAAGGGAGACCATAAAAATTACCAGCATCACTGAGAGAAACGGCAATTTGTAACCCAATCCCTTGTAATCTCTTATGTCTTCTGAATTGATCCTGCTTTTTATCAGCAATACGATCAAAAAAGCGCCAAAATTCATAAGAGAATAAATTGTGAGGTACGAACCGATTGCAATCATTCCTGTTTCGTTGTGGGCAGCCAAAGCTGCTACAATAAACCCGATATGTCCGATACTGGAATATGCAAGGAGTCTTTTAATGTTATTCTGAAAAACGGCTGTCAGATTACCGACAGTCATTGTAATGATTGAGAGGAAGACAAGTATCGAATTAATACTCAATCCCATTCCTGCCAACTCGGTGTTTTCCAATTCTGGAGCGAACGACGCTACCACATATCTCACAAAAACTGCCACACCCGCTATTTTGGACGAAACAGAGAGGAATGCAGTTACCGAAACGGGTGAACCCTCGAAAACATCAGGAGCCCAGAAATGGAAAGGAACCATGGAAATCTTATATCCAAAACCGCCGATTATGAATATACTCGACAAAATGGTCAGAACTCCATTAGGCATTGCATTTCCGATGCCCTTCAGTGCATCGAAGGAGGTTGAACCAACACCAAGATAAAGTAATGAGATACCGAATAGCATTACACCAGAGGCAACAGATCCAAAAAGGAGATACTTAAGCGAAGCTTCACTGCTTCTGTTATCCCTTTTCAGGAAGCCGGCAGCAACATAAGAGGGAAGTGACAATACTTCCAAAGCTACATAGACTGCGATCAAATCACTTGCCGAGGCAAGGAGAAGCATGCCCAGTACCATTGAATAGAAAAGGATATAAAATTCGCCTCTGCGGCTCTTATATTCGTTTATCTCGTTGTCATGCCTGAAAAAGTAGAGAATTACAAATGAGGAGGCAAGTATCAAAAATTTGAAGATAAATGCGAATCCGTCATTCACAAAAATCGCATTCGGGTCCAAAATCTTTTCGGTACCAAAAAGGCTGCCGGAGAAGAAAATGGTAACGAGGAGTGCCAGGAGCAGTCCTGTCATCGCAACCAAAGGGATTTTTGCAGAAACTTTTTCATTGCTAATGTCCATAAAAACTATCGCCATCAGGGAAAAGATGATGATATATTCAGGGATCAGAGTAGCTAAAAAATCTAATTGATTAGTCATGTCTTAGGTCCCGTTTACTTTCCTAAAGCAACAAGAAGATTGCTGATCGTTTTATTCATGATATCGAGCATCGGAGTAGGGTAAATACCAAAGATAATCACGATGATAGCAAGAGGAACAAACATAATGTATTCTCGTATGGTGAGATCTTTAAGGCTTTTATACTCTTCCTTTACTTTGCCAAGGAAAATTTTCTGAAGTGCTCTCAGCATATAAACTGCACCCATTACAATACCGATTGCGGAGACAATTGTCAGAACTCTGATTGATTCGTTGCTGAAAGCACCGATAAAGATCATTAATTCAGAAACGAAGGAGCTAAGTCCCGGCAAACCAAATGCCGCGAAGAAAGCAAGGGTCACGATTCCGGTGTACATTGGTACAACGGATGCAAGCCCGCCGAAATCGTCAAGGCCTCTCTTACCTGTGCGTTCATAGATTACCCCCACGATAAGGAATAACATTGCTGTTACGGTACCGTGGTTGAACATCTGAAGAACTCCACCGGCAAGACCAAACTCGTTGAAAGCAGCAATTCCAAGAACCACAAAACCCATATGAGAAACAGAGGAGTAGGCGATCAATTTCTTGAAATCCTTTTGTCCCAGGGCGCAGAAAGCACCATAAACAATGTTAATCATTCCGAGGAAAGCAATCCAGTATGCCCACTGATGAACCTGCTCGGGGAAAATCGGGTAAATTATTCTTAAGATCGCATAACCACCCATTTTCAGGAGAACACCAGCAAGAATTACTGATATTGGAGTTGGTGCCTCAACATGCGCATCAGGGAGCCATGTATGGAACGGGAAAAGAGGGATTTTAATAGCAAACCCGATAAACAAACCGAGAAATGCGAGGAAGCGGAAATTGTTTGGATTCAACAGCGACATGATGCCGTCTTTTGAAAAATTCGTACTGTCCATCATGGCAAGCATGTTGAAAGTATGAATTGTCTTTCCATCAACCGTTTCCTGTACACTCAGATAAAGTCCGATTATTGCAAGCAATATCAGCACTGATCCGGCAAGAGTGTAAATAAAGAACTTAATGGCAGCATATTCTCTTCTCGGACCTCCCCAGATACCAATCAGGAAGTACATCGGTAGTAGTACGAGTTCCCAGAACACATAGAACAAGAAGAAATCGAGTGCTACGAAAACACCAAGAGTACCGGTGTTGAGGATAAGAAGAAGAATGAAATAACCTTTGCTCGAATTCGGTTTGTGGGTCGAATCTTCAATATTCCATGAAGATATAACCGCAACAAAAGCGATAATTGAGCTCAGTATCACCATCGGCAAACTGAGTCCATCGATTGCAAGGAAATAATCAATCTTGAAGGTATCGAATACGGGGAGACCTGTCATGTAAATCCAGGTAAACTTCTCGATAAACTGATATCCTTTTATATCTTTAATCCCTGAGAGGTCAAAGTTAAAGTTCATCCACAACAAAACTGTCAGGATCAGTTGAACGATAACCACACCCAGAGCGGTATATCTAATGGCGTTTTTCTTTTCAGCCGGCACAAAGATTAAAGCGAGTGCCGCAATAAGGGGTAGAAAGGTCAGTACTGAAAGATACGGAAATTGTGACATCTTATATTCTTCCGGTTTCTTTAATTAGAAAAAATATACATTACAAAAATTACTATGAACACCATAACGAGAGTCAGATAGGTCTGTACCTTCCCGGTCTGGAATTTTCTTATTATCATGCTTGCTATGCCATTAATCCAGGCAACGAGGTTAACGAGCCCGTCAACGACATAGCGATCGAAAGCTGCACCAAATCTGCCGAGCATCATTGTTATTTTTGCACCAAGATTTACTGCACCATCGATAACATATCTGTCAATCAAAGTCATTAGAGTAGCTGTCAGATAAGTTACTCTTATTATTGTTGCATCATAAAGCGCATCGATGTACCATGCTTTTTGTGAGAAAAGGTACATTTTACCAAGAAATCCTTCTGGGACTTTTGGCAACATTTTTTTATTCATATACATGTACCACGCAGTACCAATTCCAAAGGTGATAATCAACCCGGAAATGACGGTAACTATTATTTCCGATCCATGCAAAGTGTGCATATATGCTTCCGAGTAGATTGTTCCTTCACCTGCAGAAGTCAGGAATGGATATGTTACACTGGCAGGAAGCAATATTTTTGGCAATCTAAAAAGCAATTCCGTAAGATAGGTTCCGTGAAGTGTAATCGGATTGAAAGTAAACAGGAAAAAGAAACAGAGTGCCGCGAGTAGTATGAGTGGCAGTTTTATGAATATATTGAAATCGTGAGCATGCTCATAGGCGTGATGATTTCTTGGTTCCCCGAAGAATATCAAAAAGACATATCTAAAGATGTAGAATGATGTCAAAGTACTTGTGAGAACGGCAAAGATAAAATAGATATAGTTGCCGGAAAGTGAGCCAAGAGTGATAGATGAAGTAAGTATCATCTCTTTACTCAGGAAACCAATCGTTAAAGGAAAACCTACGAGCGACAGTGAGTAAATCAAGGTGGTGTAGAAAGTTACCGGCATTTTCTTTCTCAATCCGCCCATATCCATGATATCCTGTGTGTGGGTTGCATGGATAATGGAACCTGATCCGAGAAAGAGACCTGCTTTGAAAAATGCATGAAACAGGAGATGAATAATCGCCGCCTGGTATGCACCTACACCTACCGCCAGAACCATTAAACCGAGTTGGCTGACTGTTGAGTAAGCGAGAATTTTCTTGATATCCAACTGTGTGAGAGCTATAGTGGCAGCCATAAGAGCCGAAAATCCACCAATTATTCCGATGATAAGGAACGCACTCTCTGTAAACATTGGAAAGAGTCTAACGATCATGTAAACACCGGCAGCAACCATCGTGGCAGCGTGGATGAGAGCACTCACCGGAGTCGGACCCGCCATCGCATCGGGAAGCCACACATGGAGAGGGAATTGAGCTGATTTGCCAACCGCTCCGGCAAAAAGGAGCAGGCCCGTTACTGTCAGCCACATTTCACTTCCTAGTGGATACTGACCTTTTCCGATCATATCAAATATGACAAAAAGGTCAAATGTACCGTAGGTGATGAAAAGCATTAAAATTCCGAGAAAGAAGCCGAAATCACCAACACGGTTAGTGATGAAAGCCTTACTGCACGCATTTGCAGCTTCATCCTTGAATCCCCAAAATCCGATCAACAGATATGATGAGAGACCGACGAGTTCCCAAAAGATGTAAATGAACATGATGCTTCCGGTACTTAGAAGACCGAGCATCGAGAAGGTGAAAAGTCCAAGATATCCGAAGTACCTGTTTTTCAGTGGCTCATCATGCATATACTCCAAAGAGAAGAAGTGCACAAGAAAACTGATCAGGGTTACCATGAAGAGAAGAGAAACAGTCATGTTGTCCATTGTGAGGTCAACCATGAATTTGAATCCTTCTCCCGCACCGGAGAGAGAAAACAAAACGAATGAGTATCGAATCGTTTCATCAGGATAATCGTGGATTTTGGTAATAAACAGAAATGCTGCCATGAGAAGCGAAACAAACATAATGCTTACTTCTGCGATGTACGACTTCTTCATGCTCCTGGGACTAAGAACAGCCACCAGGAAGCCCGAAAGAGGCAACAAGACTATCAGTATCTGATAAATAGTGAGAGTATTCATTCTTTAATCTTTTAAAGTATTAATTTCATCAACATTTACATTAGAGTAATTTTTATAGAGATTCAGAACTATTGCAAGCGCAATGGCTGCCTCTGATGCTGCAAGCACAATTATAAACAGGGAAATTACCTGTCCGTGAGCTGCCATATCAGTGAAACGGGAGATTGCCACAAAGTTCAGAGATGCTGCATTTAGTATCATTTCGAGCCCCATTAATACCGTGATGGCATTTTTTCTGGTTATGACACCAAAAATTCCGAGGCAAAAAAGAATCGATGAAAGTATAAGAAAATGATTTAGACCAACCATAACTAATCTTTATTGTTTCGTGCCATACCCGCAGCCGCAATCAGAATGACCAACAGCAGTACACCGAGTACACCAAAAATTAAATAATACTTGCCAATTAATAAATTTCCTAAATCCTTTATCGGAGTCGATACGATATTTGCGCCAAGCATCTTCGAAGGAAGAGAGGTAATGCCCGTAACAAGCAGACCGCAGAGCAAACCCGTCGTAACCGACGCCAGAAGCAGATAAAAGAAATTCTCTCTTATTGGTACCGCTTTAACCTGTCCTGTCAACATTATACCGAAAACGACCAGGATAAGAATACCACCAACATAGATCAGTATCTGGACCATCGCCAGAAATTCAGCTCCGAGAATAAAAAACATTGCAGCCACACTGCTTAGGAGAACAAGAAGGGAAAAAGCAGCGTAAATAAGGTTTTTATTCAGAACAGTAACTGCTCCCGAGATAACAATAACGGTCGCAAAAATATAGAAGAATAAATCAAATAATTCCATAAACTAACTTGCCGTATTTGGTTGTACAGGTTTGGCTTTGCTTTCAGCAAGTATCCTGAAGTTCTCTTTCTTTTCAGCAGATTCCTCAGGTGTTAAAGTCGCAAAGTTGTAAATAAGTGCTGACCGGTCGTATTCAGAAAATTCATAGACATCAGTCATGTAAATGCAATCGGTCGGACAAGGGAAAACGCAAAGCTGGCAATAGCAGCACTTCGCGAAATCGATATCGAATTTAGTAACCCAAAGCATTTTCTTCTTGCCGTTACTTGTTTTACCAAGGTCTTCCCCGGGTACACACTTAACGGTCTCTATATCAATACAACTGACCGGGCATGCTCTCGCACACTGGTCGCAACCGATGCAGTCATCCATGTTAACATATAAGCGGTTTCTTGTCCTTTCGGGAAGAATCGGCTTAACCTCCGGATATTGTATTGTTACAGACTCATAAAACATATTCTTCCAGGTAATTTTCATACCGATAAGAGTAGTCATTACTGCTGATTTTATCTCATTGAGATATGTAGTTATTGCGTTCATCATACTAGATATACATTACAATCGTGATGTAAATAAAACATATAAAAGCTATTGGTATCAGATATTTCCAGCACACTTTCATAAGCTGATCCATTCTTAAGCGGGGGAGTGACCATCTCATCCAAATCTGAACAGCTACCAGAATCAGACCTTTACTCAGGAACCAGAAAACCTGTTCAACCGGAACAAGCCATTCCCATCCCAAAAGTCTACCGAGGTAACCAAACGGTGATTGATATCCACCGAGAAAAAATGAGGTTACCAGAGCTGAGACTGCAAACATGTTTGCATACTCTGAGAGGAAGAAAAGTGCAAATTTCATTCCGCTGTATTCGGTGTGAAAGCCCGCAACCAGTTCCGACTCTGCTTCCGGAAGATCGAACGGTGTCCGGTTTACTTCGGCAAGAGTACTGATAAAGAGAATAATCATCAAAGTAAATAGCGCAGGAATGAGCAGAATCCTTTTGAACCCGAGATCGGCAAAACCAAAAATACCCCAGTTAAAGATATTTGAAGTCTGCATTTCGCTCAGCTCATGAAGATTGAACTGCTGGGTAACTGCAAAAATCGAGATGATAACAAAGAGAGTCGGAATTTCATAGCTTACGAGCTGTGAAGCCGATCTCATCGAACCCATAATTGAGTATTTGTTGTCTGAAGCCCATCCGGCGAATACAATACCTGCTACAACATACCCGGATATGGCAACCATGAACAGAACTCCAAGGTTGATATTTGTGCCAATATAAACCGATGTAAAGGGAAGTGCGGCATATGCAGCGTAGCTTCCGAGAAACACTACAATTGGTGCTATCAGAAAGAGTTTTTTGTCTGCTCCTGAGGCAACAATATCTTCTTTCTGCATCAGTTTAAGAATATCCGCAGTCGTCTGAAACCAGCCACCGGGACCTGTTCTGTTGGGACCTACACGGTTCTGAATCCAGGCTGAAATTTTTCGTTCTGCAAAAACTGCCATCAGGGCAAAAGGAATAATAAACACGAGCGGCACGATGGCGTAAAGGAGGATAATAAGAAAGTCCCAAAAATTAAACATTGTCATCTGTCGATCTCTCCCAAAACAATATCAAGACTGCCGAGAATTGCTACGACATCACTAACCATGTGTCCTTTGGCAATTTCGGAGAATACGCTTAAATTTACGAAAGAAGGTGGACGCACTTTCACTCTGGCAGGTTGCAGTCCGCCTTTACTGATTATAAAATAGCCGAGCTCACCTTTAGGGTTTTCAACTCTTGCGTAAGCGATTCCTTCATTTGGCTTCACTCTTTTGGGAATGGCGGAAGTTACATCACCTTCGGGTATCTGTTCGATAGCCTGTTCAAGAATCCGGAGACTCTGTTCCAGTTCCAGAACGCGGACATAGTATCTGTCCCAACAGTCGCCAAGAGTACCGGCGAGACCCTGACCAACCGGAACATCAAAATCAAATCTGTTGTAGATGGAATAAGGATCATTTTTACGGATATCCCATTTGAATCCGGAACCTCTTAAGCTCGGACCCGAAACTCCATAATTAACAGCCAGATCATCAGGAAGCACACCGATATTGGCGGTTCTTTCGATAAAGATCTTGTTATATGTCAGCAGACCGTTAAGCTCTTCAACTTTTGGTCTGAAATATTCGATAAATTCTTTTGTTAATCTTAAAAAGTCAGGATGAAGATCATGAGATACCCCACCAACCCATATATAATTGTATAGCAGTCTTGCACCGCAGGTGATCTCGAAAAGATTGAGGATTTTTTCTCTGTCACGGAATGTGAACAGAAATGGTGTGAAAGCTCCGACATCGAGTCCGAAAGTTCCGAGAGCCACAAGGTGCGAAGCAATCCGCTGTAATTCACTCATAATTACACGAATGTATTCAACTCTCTCAGGAATTTCAATTTTCAGGAGTTTTTCGACTGCAATCACATAACCGAGCTCGTTATTCATGGCGGCAAGGTAGTCCATACGGTCAACATAGGGAATTACCTGAGGATATGTCATTGCCTCGCAATGTTTTTCGAAGCATCTGTGCAGATAACCAAGATGCGGTTCCGCATGGATGATCTTTTCACCATCTATTTTAAGTTCCACACGGAGAACACCGTGAGTAGACGGGTGTTGTGGTCCCATGTTAAGGACCATTTCATCAGTTTTTAAGTTTGAAGTTATTTTATTCGTCATGGCAGTTTTTAGTAAGGCACTTTCATTCCGTGATAAAATTCCGGATTTTTATAATCTTTTCTGAGGGGGTATCCAAATTCCCAGTCGTAAGGCATCAAGATTCTGATAAGATTGGGGTGGCCCTCGAAAATGAAACCATACATGTCAAAAGCTTCCCGTTCATGCCAGTCGGCACATCTCCAAACGGTGGATACAGACTGAGTGACAGGATTTTCCCGGTCGACGGAAACTCTAAGGGTTAATTTGTGTACGAGGGAAGTGGATTCGATATGGTAGTAAACACTGAGTGTGCCACCTTGAATATCGAACGATTCATCTTCATGCTTGATTTTCTCACCATTCTCATCATCCGCTCCTGAAAGCAGAACAAGTGAGTCGAATTTCAACTCAGCTTCAGTGGCTAGAAAACTGCAAACATCTTTTATAATAAGGGGATTCACAAGAATGACATCTTCCGTGCCTTCTTTGCGGGCTTCAATATCTGATTCCCCGGTAAATTTAGATTTTAATAGTTCAACGAGTTCTTCGAATGTTTTCATCTGTTATGCCGATTTGATCAAAGATTCATTTCTGATTTTTTCCTGAAGCTTAAGCAATCCTTCGAGAAGAGCTTCGGGTCTTGGGGGACAGCCGGGGACATACACATCAACAGGAATAACTCTGTCGACACCTTTTAAAACATGATATCCGTGTTCCCAGTATGGACCGCCACAATTTGAACAACTGCCCATCGAAATTACATATTTTGGATCGGGCATCTGTTCGTAAATTCTTTTGATTCGGGTAGCCATCTTCAGGGTAACGGTTCCTGATATAATAATAACATCAGATTGTCTTGGGCTTGGTCTGGGAATCACACCAAATCTGTCAAAATCGTAATGTGATGCCGAAGTTGCCATCATTTCAATTGCACAGCAAGCCAGACCAAAGGTTGTTTGCCAAATTGAGGAGAGACGAGCCCAATTCAATAGTGCTTCAAGATTTGTAACAACTATGTTCTCTTGAAGAAATTCTTTGTCGAGTACACCCATTATACCATCTCCTTTTCAATCTTCTTTACGGTTGCAGTCGGATCTTTTACTTTCTGATTGGCTACTACATCTTCATAGGTAAACCAGTCGAGGTCACCCTTTCTCCATTCATACACGATACCAACACCGAGCACGATAAGGAAAAAGAGACCCAGCAGCAGACCAAAAAGGCCGTAATTCAGATAGGCAGCAACCCAGGGGATTACAAGCACCAGTTCAACACCGAAAACGAGGTATAAAAGTGCAACCACATAAAATCTGACATTATATTTAATGTAGGGTACACCTTGGGTTTCTTCACCGCACTCATATACCTGCATCTTTTCAAAGGTGGGGCGAGTGGGTCTTAAGAGGTAGGCGGTAAAAATAGCCACAATACTAAACAGGACGGCTATCAGGATAAAAGCTACAATATATTGTAAATCGTAAGACATATTGTTCTGATTTTTTTCAACAAATTTGCATCATTTGTACTAACAGACTATCTCAATTAATAAATATTAATAATCTGTTTTACTAAATTACAAAAAATATTCAGAATAAAATATCTTGTTCAAAAAAAAATTACATTTTTTCCGATTTTTCTCTTTCTGAATCTAATTAAGTATTATTGTAGGGAATAATTTTTATTTTATGCAAATCAGACCGACAAAAGCCTTAATTAATCTTTCGAATCTTGCTCATAATTATATGGTCATCTCCAGGCGTGTCCGACCGGCAAAAATAATTGCGGTTGTGAAGGCAGACGCCTACGGACACGGAGCCCATAAGATTGTTGAAAAACTCATCACATTAGAGAATCCTCCGGAGCTATATGCCGTTGCTACTGTTGAAGAAGTCATCGATTTGACAATTTCCTTCCCCCAAGCGAAGTTTCTGGTCTTTGAACCCTTTAACGCAACCATGATAAAATCGATACAGAAATACCGTTATGAAGTTACTGTATCATCGTTCGATCAACTTGAGTACATTAAACAGGCAGGATTGCAGGAGAAGCTTGGAGTTCACATTAAAATAGACACCGGTATGGGCAGGTTGGGTTTTAAAACAGATGTGGTTGATCGATTATTAAAGGTATTACCCGCAATTAATATAATAAGTATTAAAGGTGTGTACACTCATTTTGCTACATCCGATGAACCTGACAGAATGTTTACCGGTCTTCAGATAGAAAGGTTCGAAGAAGTACTTTCTAAATTCAAAGCAGCCGGTATTGAGACGGGTTTGGTACACGCAGCAAATTCTGGCGGTATATTCGACTATCCGCAAGCACATTTTGATGCGGTCAGACCAGGAATATCGTTATACGGTTTCTATAAGGATGAGGAAACCTCAACAAACCTTGGTTTGAAACCGGTGATGTCGATTGTCGGTTCTCTTTCAACCGTAAAACGGTTTGCTGCCGGGGAGAGCATCAGTTACGGGAGAAAATTTATTTTACAAAAAGACAGTTGGATCGGATCGATATCCATTGGTTATGCTGATGGGATCAGAAGGTCGTTGAGCAATAAAATCTGTTGCCTCATCAACGGCAAAAAATATTCTCAGGCAGGTACAATCACGATGGACAGAATTATGATCGATCTTGAGGATGACGAGTACCCGATCGGGCAGGAAGTGGTCATTCTCTCAGACGATCCGAAATCAGATACAAGCTGCTGGCAGTGGTGCGCTGCACTGGATACGATTCCATATGAGATTACAGCAGGCATCTCAAAGCGTGTCCCAAGGGTTTACGAAAGCTAAAATGGACATAGTTAAAAATTACATAATCAGTGCGATTAACGAAGCCTCAAATAAACTGAGACTGAATCCTGAAAAAATTCAGATATTAAACAGTCTTGAGGAATGGATTTCAAGCCGGGAGAATCTGAACGCTGACATTCAGGTTCTTAAGCGGATTACAGAAACTTCAAAACTCTCCATACGACTCCAGGACATTACAAATTATCTGAGTTTCGAAAAAATTGACTATAAAAAGTTTTCTGAAAAGTTTCTCGAGCACAGTCTGTTTCTCGTTGCTGATCTTGATTTTCTTCTGCTGAGTGTAAATACTCTTTCATTCAAAAAAATTCTTAACAGGGTGGAAACCCTTAAAAGTCTTAAGATGGAAGAACAAAGCCACAATTTAAAGATTGAGCTTGACCAGGCGGCAGAAGAATTCCAAAAGGTTCAAAAAGCTGCATCAGGTAAAAGATCGATGAAAATAGAAAAGAAATCTGAACCTGAATTGCCTCTGATCTATGAAGATCCTCCCAAAAAAGAGAAAAGAAAGTTGATCGAAGAGGAAAGGGACTTCCTTTATGCCCCGTTAAAGGATTTGGAAGAACTTTTGCAAAGAATGAAGAAAGAGGATTTCAGAAGCAGCGAAGTTTTTAGATTTTCCGATATTTTCGAGGAAAGATTGAAATTCTGCAAACTACATGGATTGAAAGAGCTGATTGATGCATACAGCAACCTTGCCGTTGCTCTCTTGCTAATATATAATAAGGAAATGACTGTAAATAAAGATATTCTCGATTATTTCAGAGCGGCGATGATTGTGGTGGTAACCGAAATTCGCGGACTTGATCACGACATTACTGAATACAGATTGAGAAACCAGTTGTTCACCGAAAGTTTAAAAGTTTATAAAGGATCACAAAAATGAATATTTACGCTATTATAATGGCTGGTGGTGTCGGTTCCAGATTTTGGCCCCGCAGTCGTGAAAAAAAACCCAAACAGCTCCTCAATTTGTTCGATGACGAATCTCTGATCAGGAAAACAGTTACCCGTCTCGATGGTTTGGTGCCGTCCGGGAATATTCTTGTAATTACAAATACGGTGCAGGCTGACTCAATAGCAGAAGAGCTTCCATGGATTCCGAGAGAAAACATAATTGCGGAACCATACGGCAGAAATACTGCCGCATGTGTGGCATTGAGTGCGATTTTAGTTGCAAAGAAAGACCCTGAAGCGGTTTGTTTTGTTTTGCCTGCAGATCATCTGATTACCAACACAGACAAGTTTAAGGAAGATCTGTTAAAAGCTGCCAACTATGCTTTCAACAGTAATGGACTGGTAACACTGGGAATTCCTCCGTCAAGACCCGAGACCGGCTATGGCTACATACAGATTGAGAATAACGAGAAAAACCCGGAAGTATTTAAGGTGGCGACTTTCGCCGAAAAGCCCAACTATACCACTGCTGTCAGATTTTTGAAATCGGGTGATTTTATGTGGAACAGTGGTATGTTTATATGGAAGGCATCCGTGATTCTCGAAGAGATTAATATTTTCCTTCCTGAACTTTCCAAACATATGAAAGACCTCTCAAATTATCTTTTTACTGATGAATTTGCCGAACATCTCGAAAAAGCATACAGTCAGATTAAAAGTATCTCGATTGACTACGGGATAATGGAAAAATCGCACCGGGTGTTTCTGATCAAATCGTCATTCGACTGGAGTGATGTCGGGAGTTGGGAAGAAGTCTATCAACTTAGCGAAAAAGATGAGAGAGGTAATGCCGCCGTTGGAGAAGTGTTTACCAATATGACTCACGATTCCTATATTTACTCTCCAAATAAATTCACTTCTGTGATTGGGGTGGATAACCTGATAATCATTAATACCGAGGATTCACTTCTCGTTTGCAGAAGAGATCAGGCTCAGGAAGTTAAGCAAATAGTCGATTACCTTAAACACAATAACAAAACAGAACTGCTCTGATGAAAAAGCTTATTACGGAAGATTTTGTAATTGCCGCCGCAAAACGGGGTGAGAAAGAACTCGTTGTGTGCAAGAATTGTGTTATCACTCCATTGGCACATGATAAAATCAAATCTCTCGGTATGGCAATTGTCGACGAGTCGCAAAAAACGACCGGATCGACCGTGGCACCGCTCTATAATCTTCGAGTAATTATTGGTGGCGATCATACCGGTTTCGCCGTTCGCAAAATCATTTCAAATTTTCTTAAAGAAAAGGGGATTGTAGTAGAGGATGCAGGCTCCTATTCTGAAGATGCCTGCGATTACCCTGATTTTGCAAAAGAGGTCGCCCGGGCAGTAAAAACCAAAGGATTTGATTTCGGAATCGTGGTGGATGCAACCGGAATTCCATCCTGTATAACTGCAAACAAATTCAAAGGTATCAGAGCTGCCACATGTTATAATGAATTTTCCGCGAGAAGTGCCAGAGAGCATAATAATGCGAATATCCTGGCACTCGGGGCAAAAACCCTTGGAGAAGAGACGATTAAATCAATTTTAAATACCTGGTTGTCAGCTGAATTTCTGGGTGACCGGCACCAAAAAAGATTGGATAAAATAAGCAAAATTGAGGAACTTAATTTCCGTTCCTGAAAAAAACTGTCAAATTTTTGCCAAACCATGCAATAAATTATATATTTCGAATGTTGTTTTGATATTTTATTACTATTTTTGGATATCAGAATAATCCGTTCTTGAATTTACCCCCGGTAAGTTCTCCCAGTTTACAATAAATAATTCTTTTCACAATTCCACCCGTTCTGTAGTTTCTTGCGGGAAATAACTTGATTATTACTAAAGTTTCTGTCACATCTGTAGCACAGTTAAAAAATCACATATTCCTTCTAAAATGTAATTCTCCCCGGCTAAGCAGCGAATTTAAAGCCGGGCAGTTCGCAAATATCAAGGTCAGCGATTCTTCCTTTCCCTTATTACGCCGCCCTTTTTCCATCTGCGATATTGAGCAGGATAACATCTGTTTTATGTTCAATGTACACGGTGAAGGAACCAGAAACCTTTCTGACAAGAAACCGGGCGACATGCTTGATATTATTGCACCTTTGGGAAAAGGATTCAGAATCGATGAAGATTTCGACCACGCCATAATAATTGCCGGTGGAATAGGCGTGGCTCCGTTTCCTCTTCTTACAAAAAGACTGACCGGAAAAAAGGTAACGACTTTTTTAGGGGGGAGAAGTGCAACTGATATCGTAACATACGGACTTGAAAATGTAATAACGGCAACTGACGATGGCTCATTGGGAGTCAAGGGAACTGTTGTTGATCTGTTTTCAGCACACCTTGATGAATTCCGAGATGAGAAAATCAAAGTTTTTGCCTGCGGACCTTCGCCGATGTTAAGGGTTTTGCAACAATTATTGCTAGGGGAGAATATAAACGGCGAAATTTCAACTGAGTGTGCAATGGCTTGTGGTTTTGGAATCTGTCAGGGATGTCCCGTTGAAAACAGCCATGATGAAACGAAATATCTTCTTGTTTGTAAGGACGGTCCGGTCTTCAATGTGAAAGATGTAGTGATATGAACAAGCCTGATCTTGGCGTTGAAATTGCCGGTTTGACCTTCAAAAATCCTGTACTTCTGGCATCCGGTACAGTTGGTTACGGTTACGAAATCTCAAATTTTACCGATTTGAATAAAATTGGTGGAATTGTAACAAAATCGATAAGTTTAAAACCGCGAAAAGGGAATCCACCTCAGAGAATAGTCGAGACAGCCTCCGGAATGCTTAACGCCATCGGGCTGGCAAATGTTGGAGTGGAAGAATTTATCCTCGAGAAACTTCCTTTTCTATCAAAGTACGATACCCGTGTTATTTGCAATATTGCAGCGTCGTCAGTTGAAGAATATGTTGAATGCGTACGAATTCTTACGAAGGAACAAACTATCGATGCCTTCGAAATAAATGTTTCATGCCCGAATGTTAAGGATGGCGGACTGATTTTTGGAAACGATCCGGGTTATGTTGGCGAAATTACTGATAAGGTTAAAGGCGTCTCATCGAAACCTGTTATAATCAAACTGTCTCCTAATAATGCCGATATTGGATTGTTCGCAAGGATAGCCAGAGAAAATGGTGCTGATGCAGTGTCTGCGATCAATACTTTAGTTGGAACAGCGTTCGACATTTGGACACGCAAACCGAAACTGTACAATGTTACGGGTGGTTTGTCTGGTCCGGCAATCAAACCTGTTGCACTTGCAAAGGTACTCGAAATAAGCAGAAAATGTGATATCCCGATAATCGGAATTGGAGGTATTGCAGGCTGGGAAGATGTTGTTGAATTTATGATAGCGGGAGCATCACTGATTCAACTCGGTACAGTAAATTTTGTAAATCCGGATACCGCCGAAAAGATTATACCATCACTAGAAGATTACTGTCTAAAAACAAAGAGAACTAAAATTAATTCAATCATTGCTTCTTATGAGTTTAACTAATCCTGCCATAGACCACTATCTCCAGATACTTTTCAACCTCCACAATCGTGGAGTGAAGTTGGGCTTGGAGAATACCATGAATTTTCTCGATCTCCTTGGGAATCCACAACGAAAGTTAAAATGCTTTCATGTTGCCGGGTCAAATGGAAAAGGGAGTACCTCCTCTTTTATTGCCAGTATTCTGACAGAAGCAGGCTACAAAACCGGGTTATATACATCGCCGCATTTCATAAAGTATAATGAACGGATCAGAATCAACGGGCAGATAATCCCCGATAAATATGTCATCGAATTTATGGCTGAGTATGAGAGTGTCATTTATGAGACAAACCTGACATTTTTTGAAGTTACCACTGCACTCGCTTTCAAATATTTTGCCGATAAGGAAGTGGATTACGCAGTGATCGAGACGGGACTTGGTGGAAGACTCGATGCAACTAATGTTATCAAACCTTTGGCTTCAGTCATCACCTCGATCAGTTTGGAGCACACCCATATCCTTGGACACAGCCTCGAACAGATAGCTGAGGAAAAGGGGGGAATAATTAAGGAAAAGGTACCCGTTTTCCTGGGTTTTTTAGAAAAACCGGCTCAGGAAACCCTGATCAGGATATCCGAAGAAAAGGGATGCAAATATTACAAGCTGAAAGACTACATTAACAAGAGGGAACACAGCTTCGAATTCTATTCAAGTGAGCTTTTTTTCGACAATTTTGTTACCCCTCTAAAAGGCTCCTACCAGCAACTTAATGCCGCCCTCGCAATCTTAACCCTGAACAAAACAATAAAATTTAGTGATTCAAAAAAAATACTCGCAGGAATTAAGAATGTTGTGACAAATACCGGAATTCAGGGCAGGTATGAAAAAGTACACGATAATCCAAGAATTATTCTCGATTCTGCGCATAATCTTGATGGAATTCAAAATTTCCTGAAGGAATTCTCGAAGGAGGAAAAGAAATTCAGGGAGCGCTATCTTTTGTTTTCATGTCTTAACGATAAAAGTCTCGAAGAAATGCTGATTCAGAGTAAACCGCATTTCGATTTAATTTATCTGTTCGAACTGAAGGATAACGAAAGAGCGGTGAAGATGGAGGAGTTTATAAAAATTGCAGAGAAACACGAAATAAAATACAAGAAAATCGACGATATCCCTGTATTCATTAAGAAATTTTTGAGTGCCGCAGATAAAGAATGTCTTGTAATTTACGGCAGTATGTATCTTATCGCCGAAGTAAAAAAAGTATTTGAAAAAAAATATTACAGTAACATTTTGTAAAGTTTTAATAACAAGGTAATCAAATGGATATTTCAGAACTGAAATCAAAAAAAATCGTTGAATTAAACGAAATTGCGAAAGAACTTAAAATCACCGGTTTTACTGACCTCAGGAAACAGGAACTAATTTTTAAGATTCTTGAAGCACAAACAGCAAAGGATGGACTTACTTTTTCCAAAGGAGTTCTTGAAGTGCTGCCGGATGGATACGGATTCCTCAGATCGGCAGCATATAACTACCTTCCTTCACCCGACGACATTTATATCTCACCTTCTCAAATCAAAAAATTCTTTCTCAGAACAGGTGATTTCGTAAGCGGACAGGTCAGACCGCCTAAAGAAGGGGAGAGATTTTTTGCTCTTCTCCGCGTGGAAGCCGTCAACGGAATGGACCCGATCGAAATAAGAGAAAGAACCCTTTTCGATAACCTTATTCCTGTATACCCGACCAGAAAACTCGTTCTTGAGTCAGCTCCCGGCGAGTATGCCATGAGAATAATGGATATGCTTACTCCTATCGGCAAGGGTCAAAGAGGTCTTATAGTATCTCCCCCAAAAAGCGGTAAAACTGTATTACTACAAAAAATCGCAAACTCTATCACAAGAAACCATCCGGAAGTCAAATTAATAATCCTCCTCATTGACGAGCGACCTGAGGAAGTAACCGACATGGAAAGAAGCGTGAATGCTGAGGTAATCAGTTCAACTTTCGATGAACCCGCTGAAAGACATGTTCAGGTAGCCGATATGGTCATAGAGAAAGCAAAAAGACTTGTCGAAGCTAAACATGATGTAGTCATCCTTCTCGACTCAATCACGAGACTTGGAAGAGCTCATAACCTCGTGGTGCCTCATTCAGGGAAAATCCTTTCCGGCGGTCTTGATTCGAATGCACTTCACAAACCGAAGAGATTTTTTGGAGCTGCAAGAAACACTGAAGACGGCGGTTCACTTACCATCATCGCAACCGCGCTTATCGATACCGGTTCAAGAATGGATGATGTAATTTTCGAAGAGTTTAAAGGTACCGGAAACATGGAAATCGTTCTTAATCGCGATCTCAGTGACAGAAGAATTTTCCCTGCCATCGACATTAACCGTTCAGGTACCCGTCGTGAAGAACTTCTCCTTAAAGAAGAAGAGCTCCAGAGAATCTATATTCTGAGGAAATTCCTTAGCGACTTTACCCCAGTCGAGGCAATGGAAGAAATACTTGACAAAATGAGAGGAACAAAGAATAACAAAGAATTCCTTCACATGATGAACAGCTGAAATGATTCACAAAATGACGGGAGTAATATCCTGTGGTGACATCAATGGCATCGGTCCGGAAATTACCCTGAAGGCGATTGATAAACTTCTTCAGGTAAAGGATATTAACTATAAAATTGTTATACCCGGAAATGTATTTTCACAGGCTGTTGAACTGACAAAAATAGACCTGTCAGGGAAACCGAATGTGGAGATTGTGGATATCGGAACCTTTGAACTTAGCAAAGGGGAACCGACTGCCGACTCCGGCGAAGCATCATACCGCGCACTCGAAAAAGCATTTGAGATCGTTTCAAAGGACGATACAGCATTTCTTGTAACTGCTCCCATTTCCAAGTATGCATTCAGTCTGGCGGGCGTCGATTTTCCGGGTCATACCGAATTACTGGCTGAATGGGATAATTCCACCGGCTTTGTTATGACTTTTTTGTCGAATCAATTAAAGTGTGCTCTCGCTACCATTCACATCCCGCTTTCAAAAGTCAGCAGGGATCTGACAACTGAGAAACTAAGAATGTGTCTCGAGACAATCAGCAATTCTCTCAGATATGATTTCAGCATCCATCAACCCAGGATTGCGGTACTTGGCTTGAATCCCCACGCCGGGGAAAACGGGCTTTTAGGAAGTGAAGAGAACGACACGATTATTCCTCTCTTGAGGGAGTTTTCCGGTACTGTGGAAGGTCCATTTCCGGCGGATGCTTTTTTTGCACGAAAGCAATATCTTAACTTCGATATATTTGTAGCGCTCTACCACGATCAGGGGCTTATCCCGTTTAAACTGCTTACCGCCGGATCAGGTGTAAATTTTACTGCCGGATTAAACATTATACGGACATCGCCCGACCACGGCACCGCACATGATATCGCATGGCAAAACAAAGCTGATTTCAGCTCCATGATTGAAGCTATAGACTGGGGACACAGGATATCCACCAACCGCCGTTTCATCTATGGGAAGTGATTCCTATTCGAACATTTCCACGATTTACAACGATCTCGTAAGGCATGTGAATTATGCCGGTTGGGCTGATTATCTTAACGAGTTGATCGCAAAGTATAATATAAAAACTGATTTTGTACTTGAGCTGGCTTCGGGAACAGGCAGGATGCTGCCGGCTATGGAGCTTTCATCTAAAATGACAGTATTGAGCGATATATCTTATAAAATGATCGATCAGGCACCAGCGGATACGGTTAAAATGTGTATAGATATGACTGAAATACCATTCAAACAAAAATTTGATCTGGTGATTTCATGTTTCGACAGCGTTAACCACCTTCCAACGCGGGGGGCTCTAATAAAATTCTTTGACGAAGTTAAAAGGGTTTTGGTCTTAGGGGGTTATTTGTTGTTCGACATAGTTACCGAACAAAATTCTTATGCTTATGTAGGTTCTTACAGCAAAAAGAGGAAACAGGGGAATCTTATCTATCAGCAGGCTTCAAATTACGATCCTGTAAGAAAGATTCACAAAAATTCCTTTATCATTACTCTTCCGGACAACACAAAAATTGAAGAAGATAACTACGAGTACATATATCCGACTGAGATGATAGATGAATTACTTAAGGAGTGCAAATTTGCAATTATGAAGAAATTTGAAGCATTTACACTAAAGGGAGTGAGTCAGAAGACATTTCGAATTCAATATGTGGTTAGGAGAATGGATGATACTGGAATTTAAAGGTGTGGAATTTGCCTACGGGAATCATAAAATCCTGGATGACTGCGATTTTTCTCTCGCCCATGGTGCTTTTGCCTATCTGGTCGGAAAAAGCGGCTGCGGGAAATCGACCCTGATGCAACTCTGTTATTTTAATATTCTGCCTCAAAAGGGGAGTATAGATATTGCCGGATTCTCTTCATTAAAAGCTGACCAGAAAAACATCCCTAAACTGAGACAGAAGCTGGGAATTGTCTTTCAGGATTTCAAACTGCTCTCTGACAGAACGGTCTTTGGAAATCTTTCCTATATTCTTGAGATAAACAATTATCCTCAAAAAAAGATTCGGGGTCGAGTCGAATCAGTCCTAAGTGATTTGGGGATACTGCACTTGAAAAATGCTTTTCCCAAAAGTCTTTCGGGCGGGGAACAGCAAAGGACCGCGATAGGAAGAGCAATAGTTAACGAACCGTTGTTAGTTATTGCGGATGAACCGACCGGGAATCTTGATCCTGAGACCTCCGGCGAAATAATAAAAATATTTCAGGATATCAACAGAAAAGGTACAGCCATTCTGCTGGCTACACACAATTATGATATCATCGATACTTCAGGAGCAATCTACAAACTCGATTCGGGTAAAATTACCAGAGTAAAAATAAAAAATTAGATTATCGCCACTACTTTGTGGCAGTTACTCCCCAGCTTAAACCCGTTCTTTTAGCTCATCCACAATATCTGAAATCAGTTTACTTACGACATTGATGGGTTGCAGACCGTTGATATAGTGAAGATCGGTTAATCCATCGTAATATTTAACAACAGGTAAAGTCGTGTCGTTAAATATTTTAAGTCGTTTTCTGATAACCGATTCATCATCATCGGGTCTTTGAAAGAATGAGTACTGCGCGCCACATTTCGGACACTCGGTCAGATTGGCAATTTCATTATTGCTGAAAATATTATTACAATTTTTGCAGGCTCGCCTTCTCGCCAGTCTTTCAACGAGGGCTTCCTCGTCCACCTGAAAAACAAGTACAGCACCGACACCGAAATTTAGCTCACCGAACAGCTTATCCAGTGCTTCGGCTTGTGAAACTGTTCTTGGAAAACCGTCAAGAATAAAACCGTCACGAAGCTGTGGTTCAGATAACTTTTCCCTTATGATACCGATCATGATATCATCAGGGAGGAGTTGTCCACTCGACATAATTTCGTGAGCCTTTTTTCCTAAAGGTGTTCCTTTTCTAACAGATTCTCTTAAAATGTCGCCGGTCGAGATGTGTTCGAAGCCATATTTATCACTGATTATTTTGGCTTGCGTTCCTTTTCCCGCACCAGGAGCACCGAATAGAATTAAATACATGATCTTCCTTGTTGTATCTCTGTTAAAAGACTAAAATTAATACAAAGCAAAACTACTAAATAAATATTAATTTCTTAACTTTTCAAAAAAGTTCTTGAGCAAAAACAAACTCTCTGTCTCCATTAACCCGGAGTAAACCTCGACCTTGTGATTGAACCTGCCATCACCGGCATGATTGCATACTGAACCACAGCAACCTGCTTTTGGATCAAATGCCGCAAAAATCAGTTTTTTTATTCTGGAATGAATGATCGCACCGGTGCACATCAAACATGGCTCCAGAGTGCAATAAAGTGTACATTCATTCAATCTGGATGAGTGAAGATGATTTGACGCTGCAGTAATAGCGATCATTTCAGCATGAGCAGTAGGATCATTCAACTTTATGTTCTGATTGTAACCTCTCCCGATGATACGGTTGTCGTGTACAACCACACAGCCAACCGGTACCTCTTCCTCTTCGAGGGCGAGAGAAGCTTCCTGAAGTGCTGCATACATAAACCTGTAGTCATCTTCTGAGAATATCATAAAGCGTTTTAAATTTTTGAAAAATTAAGAAATAATGGTTAAAATTTACGAATAAAAAGGGGAAATAAAAAAAGTCCGTTTGGAGAAACGGACTTTGAAGTACACCCGGAAGGAATCGAACCCTCAACCTTTTGATCCGTAGTCGCTTAAGGTACTGTGTTTATAGACCGAATATGCTATAAATAGGCTAAAAACGCATTTTATGTGCACTCAAAAGCACCGCATTTTTACTATTACTGTTACTTTCCAATTACTCTTAAAATTTAATTCTATCATTGATATCTTCTCTCAATTTTTCCATTTCAACATCGATGTAATAAGCTTGAGTTGTTCTGATATCCTTATGTCTGGCCAACGCTTGAACTTTATAGACCCCCAAATCAAAGCGAGTTAACTTAGTAATGAAGGTCTTGCGCAGCTGGTGTATGGTATACCGTTTTTCTCCCCATAGATCCCTTTGGTACTTGTAATAGTTTTTGAGACTATCAATTCTTGAGAATTTTGGAAAGATCCTTAAATCTTTATTTGGTATCTCACCCAGAAGATCGAACAAATCATTATGAATAGGGAATTCTTCAAATCGTTTTCCCTTTTCATTCCTAACCCTGATCACCATTTTTTTGAGGTCAACATCTTTCCATTCAAGTCGGATGGTTTCCCCGATTCTAAAACCGGTTAAGTACATAAAGTTGACGATGTAGTAATAATCAATATCAATTTGCTCCAATAAGTAAAGAAAGTCTACCAGATCGAGCTGGGGGATGGCTTGAGGCGCTTTCGCCGGAGGTTTGATCTTTACTATCACATTCTTTTTTATCTGCTCCTGTTTGACGAAATAGTTGAATATCGCATACAGAGTTCGAGTTGCCATCCCTTTGGTATAGATACTATAATCTTTCTTCTTGAGATAAACTAGAAAGGCATGGTAATCTCGATCAGTAAAATCAGAAATAATTTTATCCCCAGAGACTTCCTGCCAAACTTTACTCCAGAATTTAATCGATGTAATAGAGCTTGCTGAAAGATCTCTTGCTGAAATATAGTCTTCAACAGCACTAGAAAAATTGACCGGTTTTGAATTGTCAGAACAGAGGGTGTCAAGGAAACATTTTTTATTCAATGTTTGCTGAAGCTCTTCTTTAAACTCCCGGGCGGCTTTGTAGTTTTTCTGAACATCCTTTAATTTTGTTGCTTTTTGTGCCGAAGTTTGAGTCAATGGATTCCAGACACTCACATAAAGATAGCCAGCTTTCGAATATACCCCTTTAGGGTATTTACTTTTTCCCACGGAATTTAATCCTTTTAATTACAATCAGATTGCAAGGTTATGATCTTACATTTGCATGTACACTAGATAAAGCTCTCAACTGGCTGACAATACGCTGCAAGAAGAGATTTTTGAATATCACTAAGAGAGCGGGCTTGATTAGGTCCCGTAATATTTCCGTGGAAATTTTTTTCTTCCTTTTCGTCCTGATGCACTTCACAATTAGATTTTTCAACATTTTCAACAGTTAATCTTCCGACTGGTTTATCACTCGAATTAATAACCGTTTTTGATAACAGTGCAAGAATTTCCTCGATTGGCCTACCTATGGAGAGATGTATGCTACACCCTTTCCCCATTGTATCAAATGATGCCGCAGATACCGCTCCCACCTCATCAAAACTAATTTTAGCTCTAAATACCTGTTCGCTTTTATCGGTTATTCGCATAATACATATTGATTTGTTGGAGCAGAGTATTGTGATTAATCTTGTATTCTTTTGATTCTATGTTTCCATCACGTTTAACAATTTCTACCACATTGTATGTGGATTCATCCCGGAGGAATATATTCATGTGTTGAGTTTTTGATATTCTCAAAGTCAAAAGAATTCCACCGGTTGGTAATGGTGCAATAAAAGGTTGTTTGATCAATTTATCACTTTTTACAATATTGTAAACGGTTCGAATAGTGGTTTTAGGAATTTTTTTTCCACCTTCATTATCCCAGTCGTGTTCGAGTGCACCAAATTCAATCAACTTTTTTATGTTATCATATTTTCTTAGACTCTCTACACTGTTGATGAAATCCACTTTATCGAAATATCCAATTAAATACTGTGATCCAATAACTTCATTATAGGACATTGCTGAATTTCGGGAACTGACTTTAACAATCTCTTCGTAAAGACTTCCAGAAATGAAACTTGTATCATTACTCACCTGTGGACTGGCAGCGGGTGTGTAAAGTATATGCTTACTGAGTTCTATATCTAATGCAATTGCTGTGCTCATTAAAGTACCAATTATTGTATCTCGGCGTTAAGATAGTTTACCAAATTATTTTTTTCAATAGTCTCGAAAAACAGATCCCAGATCGAATTAAGTTTGTTATCATTGTGAATAACCTTCTTTTCAAAAAGGGGAATAGAGCTTAGCTCAATTAAAACTACAAAGACATTTTCAGATTTCAATTCTTTCAGCTTATCCTCAACAATTATCACTCTCAGATCATTATGAACTTGAAGGTAATAGGAGTCAAGGAATAAAAATTTATAATTAAAAGCAAAAGATATAAATCTCGGATCATTTAGAATACCCGGGCATTCATTTAATAGGAACTCTTTTAATTCGTTTTCTCTGGGAATTCTATACTCAATTTCACCAAGATACTTAACAAAACAAATGTAGCTTAGAGATTCAGCGATTTCCTTAATCAATATATAATATTGTTCGCACAATTTAATCGAAGAGACTTCACTAATTTCCTTATGAAATGCTATCCCTAACCCAACATACGCATGAGTAATTTTGATTCTAATTTGGAATGATTTGTCCCGAGAATAGAAATCAGATGTCATAACTGGATCTTCATCTCCAATTGGTGTCTCATACTTCCATAAAATGGCTTTTCCTGATGGATTAAATCTTTGGATAATATTATTAACCTCTTGAAAACGAGCTTCAAGATTAATAACTTTATCGATGTATAGCAGGATTTTGAATCCTTTGTTAAATTTGTTGATCTTCATGATGGTGATCTGTTTTATCTGTCTTTTATAAATCTTTGATTCGAATAAACTATATCCTCTTTAACGCCGCTCTGCTCTGATCATCGGTGTCAAAAGTGGCAATTTCCATATAGTTGAAAACTTCTGATGTTTTTTTGTCCTTCAGTAGTATTTCTATCTCAAGACCAGCTGCGTTGGCTAATGAGATCATAGTTTTAACGGTCAAATTTCCCTCACTATTAAATGTTTTAGAGATATAAGCTCTATATGTTCCCAATTCACCGGCAAGATAAGTCGTCGGTTTCTGAATGTTTTTGCTTTTGAACCTCGCCAAAATTGATTCAAGGAAGGAAAATACCAAATTGAAAGACTTAATTTCAATTTCATCTGATTTCTTCAAAGTCATTTCCTAACAAAATGTAACTTATATGTTAACAAAATCAAAACTAAACAAGTTCATTGCAGTAACTACTGATTTGTAACTGACTATCCAGAGATCATGGCTGCTCACATTACTTTCACTAATTCGGAATTCATGAGATTTAAATTCATGCATTATTAATTAATATCTGGAGTTTAAGCAGTTGGTTATATTGTTTAGTAAACCCCGTACTTTGTCGCTTTAAAAAGGCTTTATGGTATACATAAAAACTTTCAGTTTCTTCAATAATAATTTCGTAATTGGAATCCTCAGTAAATTCTTTAATAAAATCTCTCAGCTCTTCTTTGATTTTATCCGGGTTGACATCATTTGAAACATTACCATTGTAAACAGTTGAACTTCTTAAATTCTTGACAAGTAATGAGAAACTCATACTGATTTTTTTTGATTGATAAGTAACATCTGTCATTGGAACTCTTGGTAAGTTTACCAAACGATCGAACTCAAAAAGTAATTTTTCGATATTACTAATTCTATTGATAAAAATATCTTTCAGAACTCTGTGATCTGATTTGTTCTTGTCAAACACCATTGAGATGACGATCGCTAAAATTAATGTGATCGTCAGAGACAAAATATCAAGTAGATCAATTTTATTTTCTATTTGGAATTGAGATTTCGTATAAATCAATCCTATCAATTGACTTGCAAGAATTGCTATAGAAACCCAAAAAAAGAGATAAGGAAAATTTAATTTTTTTGCCCTTTTTGTTTTTGCCATTCATCCTCCATATACTGTTTAATTTCATCAATCAGATAAGGCTCCTCTTCCGACTTAAACTCAAAAAGACTATTGAGCTCATCCAACCTAAATTTGTCATTTCTGATAAGTCCACCAAAAGTCTCTTCCAAGAACGATGTACCATATCCATATGTTCCGTCGAGGTCGACTAAAATTTTAACACCATCTTCGATACATTTTTTAACCAAAGGTGAAAAAATGGTGGTACGAAATAATTCACCTGAATTGATCCCCTCCCTGATGTATCTTGGTCCGGGACTCTCACTAAACTCTTTAGCTATTCTGAATACTATCTTTTCCATACTTGCTTAAACACTCCGTTTTTAATTCCCAATGATAAAATGTTCCTGAGAAATTACAAGACAATTTTTCATATACATTATCTTTTACACTTCCTTTGACTCTGTTTGTTATAATGTGAAGATTACTAATTTGACCTCTCTTTACAACTGCACCAATTCCCGGCAGTCCTTTCCCTCTAAAATGCTCTCCTGTTACTGTTTCAGCGTAAAGGGCTCCGGAAAAAATTTCTTTGAGATGTTTGTGTTGATTTTCAATTCCAAACAAATTAACCAATTTTTTATAGTAACTTTTAAAAGAATTATCATCTGGCTTCTTTTCCAAACTACTTAAAATGCCCACCCCAAAATCTACGAACGAGAAATAAATAGTCTTATTTTTATCATTTCTACTCATAGATAACCACCAGTGCTTTTCTCCTGGTGTTTCAGATGCATGATTATTCGTATTCTGCATCAATTCAATCATTAATCGCTGTACTCCTTGTGCTTTAGACACTTTGTAGTCAGTCAAATAATTTGAAGCTGTTTTTGTTAATTGTGTGGATAAATCTGATGCCACATTTTTATCACCATGAGTACAAATTAAATTATCCGAGTGGGTAAACTCATATATCTCACTTTTTACAAATTTCCTCGTAAATAGTTCACTGAAAAATCCAGATTTATCCAAAAGTTCTCTTGGTGAATGTCCAAGAGGTTTATCTCCATTAAAATCTATTCCGGCTTCTCTGAACTTTACCATTATTGATAGTAACACAATTATTGCATCGTATGTGATCTTCTGTACTCTAAGAAGCTTCACAAAAACTTTCTTTCGATTCTCGTAACATACCATGATTTGATTAATAAATATCACAACTGACTCAGTATTGTCAATAAACGAGAATTCTTCGGGAGGGATTACAATCTCATAACCGGGGAAATCCTTTTTTAAACTCTCTTCATAATCGTGTATTTTATTTACAGGAAGAATCGGCGCGCTATAGTATTTCTTCTTTCGTTTATTTCTAACAAAAAAAGATAAGTCTGCATGTCGTTGGTTCCGCTTTTTATATTCAGTTGTTGTAAATAATTTCTTCAAAACTTTCCCTCACTTCTCATGTTTGATTATCTTATAAACTTTACACTCTGATTTCTTCAGTGCGAGGGGAGGTATCTTCATGTTCCCGGCAGTAAAGATATAATAGTCTGGATTGTCCGAACGAGAGCAAATCCTGATCACATCTATTTCGTTGTAACTGACTATACAGAGATCATTTTCCTTCACGATATTCTCACTCGGAAGGATCGAGAGTAAAACATATTCCCCGGGCTTAAAGAAAGGTTCGATTCCCCAGGTATGTGACGGATTTAGTTTTAGGTAGAAATACAGGTCTGGATCGTATTCAAGACTATTGATTGTATCAATCAGACTCTTTTGATCTTTATCGTTCTGGCTCATCTTGTGTGATTATTACTTCTCTATGCAGTTTATCCGTATCCATTAATGGTAATAATACAAGACCTGATAATATGGGTTTGTCTAAGACTACCCCTCTAATTGTAGAGTACATTATACCTAACAGCATGGAAATAAAATCATGAGGGAATTCGATTCGTCCATCAGTTTCTAAATATTCGAAATTCTCTAATTCAAAATCGGCTGAAATACTTATTTCAAGAAATCGGGACTTATTCGGCTCCTCGTTGAAGAATAACTCAAGAGTAGTTAAGATACTTAGCATCTTGTGAGTGCGAGTAAATCTGACAACATTTAAAACAGATATTTGCAAATCCTTCCATTTATTGAGAAATGCCTCATTAAACACAAACATATCAATGTTGTTTTTCATCAAATTCATCATTTTTAGTGTATACTCAAGATTCACTACGAGACACCTCCAATTTTCTGATTTCTATATATCATGGAATTTTTAATTTCACATAACTGAAAATCCACAGTATTGCCAGTTGTTCTAAACAAAGTTGAATCAAGATCGTTCGTAAGAATATTAGTCATATACATATATTGAACGGGTTGTTACATTTTTTTTTCGTGTTCAACCTTTGAAATTTCAGGTAATCTTACTGTTGCCACTGAAATGTGATCGATTGGTTTCAAAGTATCTTTAGTATAGAACTTAACTTCCATCTCAAGATCAGCAGCATCAAGCGCTTTAAGTAGTGTCTTAATAGTGATATTACCGTCACAATTTAACATTCTTGAAATATTTGGTCGAGGGGTGCCCATTTTCTCTGACAAATAAGAATTGTAATTTTGGATTCCTCTTTGTTTTAGCAACTTAAGAATAACTTCAAAAATCCTAAATGTCAATCGAAAGGTTTTATCCTTTATTGTCATAGATTCGTTGGATATTATATTCATAGTTTTGTAATCTTTTTTTTGAATTTTTTATAGCGTTGTTGTGTTCTTTTGGCTTATTCTGTTTTATAAAAACTTCTGAAATGATAAAATAATTTTTGTTTGTACCTTTGATTAGAAGACCATACACTCTAATATTTTTAGTTTTAAATGAAAAAAATCCTTCCTTTTCGTCATTGAACTTTTTATAGGAATGTATCCATCCTTCATCTTGAAATTTCTCAAAAAGTATGCGCATCTCACTTCCCTCAGCCATATTATTGGTAACATGTTTCTCATAATCATGTACTAAACTTGAATTATCCGGAAGATAGATTAGTCCAATTCCGTCTGTAAGTAATTTAAAATTATTTAGTTCCACAAGTTATCTTATATGATAATTGTAAACAAGGTAATTCGTAATAGAGTTTCATAATAGCATTTTAGTTGATTTATTGATATTTTTGTCCATTTGTTCTTGCTATTGCTTTTCACCATCTAATTGGATAAAGCTTAATATATCTGTTTGTTTCGGGAGGAGTCCCAATTTTAACTATTAATATTCCTCTTGGGTCATGCTCCATGTGAACATCTTCATTAAGAAATTTAGTTGCCATATACCACTGAACTTTGAAGTTACCGGGGATAGCGGTTTTTCTAAGTACTGCTTTTATTTCACCTTCGTCCCAATCATCTTTATTTGTAGCTCCGGCTAAGTAGATCACATTATAGGTAGTTTTGTCGGATTTAATCACAGCAATCTTATATTTAGCGAAAGTGATTGTCTCACTTCCGTCTAAAATAATCTCGTAAATTCCTTCTATCGAATCTATCCTTGCGGAATCCAAATAACTCATAACACTCTTTTCAGTCCAATTTGTTGGAAGTTTCGGGAGAGAGAGTCGCTGCTTCACATTATAATAAATCTTCTTTCGCGTATACAGTTGCTTCCATTCATTCAACATGTAGTCTGTAAACTCTTCGTCTGTCTGTAAAGAGTCCATTAGTGTAGGTTTAGAAATCTCAAATTCAAAAAAATCGCCCAAACAGGTTCCAAATGTGATGCCAAGTTTTATTAATTTCACATTATCATGTTCCCACCAACATTGAAAGGATATTTCATCGCAAAATGACTGGTTCAATTTCTTTTTTTGATTTGATGTCATTGCGATAGTGTTAAAACCTAAGTAATTAAGATATTGTTTTATTGCGTTGGTAAGGCTCTCTCGCTCACCCTCATCAACTTTTTTTTGCCACACATCTCCAAAGAATACTCTTACCCCTTTAACTCCAGCTAAAACACTATCAAAATTTAGACTGGGATTGGTTTGGGAGGTTGGTTTATAATTCTGGGCGAGTAAGGGGAGAGCCAGAACAAGGATTATAAATAAGCGAGTCATTGAGTTCTCAAACTTTTTTAATTAGTACTACCTTAAAATACTCACATTTGTCTTTATGAAGAATAATTGGAGGGACCATAATATTTGCAGAATGAAAAACCAAGATATTTGCATCAGTTTCAGATCGTCCAAATAGTTTGACTGCTGCATAACTATTTCCCCAAAAAACAACCACTATGTCCATTTCTTTAATTGATCGTTTTGATAGATTTCTGTCAATTAGCACCTTGTCATTCTCACAAAGAAGGGGATACATGCTATCACCATTTTGCTTATCAATACTGTACCAGAAGCAAGTGTCAATTGGGTAATCAATATCCTCTATTGCCTTATCTTCATAATCCAGCAGTTGAGCTCGACCGGCAGAGACAGCTCCCAGAAGGTAGTTACCTCTTACCTCAATACGACTTTTGGTCGAAGTTAGTTCATGGTTAGAAGGCAAATCGGTTCGTTGTATGATCTGAAGATTTTCAAAATCATCATCGTTGATCCGAATACTAAATGCTTTTTCAAATTTGCCTTTAGTATTTTGTTGGATATATTGCTTCTTCCCATTACGTATTTGCCAGATCGTAACTCTATCGACACCAATCTTATTTGCTAATTCGGCATCGCTGAATCTCTCGCCAAAGAGACCATTTTCTAACTCTACAATAAAATCTTTCCAATTCATAAATCAAATAAATAAACAAAAATTGTAATACTGTTGTCTAATTTTGTTGAATAGATGTTTAAATATGAAAAAATATTTTAACAAACTATTGACTTGTGTTAATTAGTGTTGTATATTTGTGTTAGTTAATAAACAGAAATAAACAACAGACATGATAATCATCTTTGACCTCACAACATTTCTTTTAGAAAAAAGAATCACAGCGACGGAACTTGCCGAGAAAATGGGAGTCACGCCACAGTTAATTTCCTCGATAAAACATCGAGGTAGAATCAATATGAAAACTTTGCGAAAATTAGAATCGCTATTCGGCGACTGCACTTCCTATATAAGTCAAAAGCAACCTAAACAAAAAGAAGTATTTCAGTCAACTGGAAACGACCTGTAAACCGGGTGGAAAACAACGGGAAAGCAAGTGGAAAAAAGAATGAGAAGGAAACCGAAAGAAATTGCTCTGTATGTAAAACCCAAGTTTGAAGAAAAACAGGAGGTAAAATTTAAGGGGCATAGTGAACTATATACAGTTCGTCAACGACTGGTAACAGTCGACTCAAAAGTAATCTTGTACAAGTGCATGGGTGAATCAGGCTGGCATATATTTCTTGAAAGTGAACTTGTTGCCGCTGTAAAGAAAATGAATGCTATCGGTGAGAGCTACTATGAGTAACTCAAATATTCGAATCATTTCAGTCAACTGGAAATAACCCTTAACCGGGTTGAACGGAGGGAAGAAAGTGGAAAACGATATGGAACGCATAGTGGATTCAATGCGAGTGAGTTTAGACTTACTGGATGCTCTTGAATCAGCCATACTGGACTATTGCCACACAAACAATAAGGGAAATGCCTACTGGTATTTCGCAGAGGTTCTTGGATTCAAAAGCAAAAACATTCTTTATGATTGGTTCAAAAGTGAAACAAGGATTAAAATCGGATATGCAGAGTTATGGATTATCCTAAGAATCACACAAAACCAAAATCTATTGGAGAGAATTCTAAACGATCTTAAACACACTATCGAGGAAAAAAACTAATGTTCACGGAAGCTATACACCAAAAAATCACGGACGAAAAAGACCAATGGATGGCAGATAAGATTGCCGAGGAAACCGAAAAACTTCAATGCGAATTGAGCGAAAACAATGTAATCCTTTACAATGCCAGCATCAATTATAATCCAGAAACAAAAAGGATTGAGTGTGAAAAAATAGTTCTTATCGGGCGACTCGGGGACATCTGTAAAAATCTTCACAGACTGGGCTCACTCAAAAGGGTAGTCAGCTTTGCAAACGCATATTAATCTAAAGGAAAAACCAATGCAATTAGAACGAACAATCGATCATTCTGAATATGATGATCAATTACCGGATGATTCTTTTTTCGATGACATCAAAGATTTGGATCAAAGTATCGGGATGATACCGGTCGGTGAAACCGGTTTAACCTCTGATGAGAATTTAAGGTTGAACACCCTAAAACATCAGATCACTTCAACTACAGAAAATTTCCTGACGGATATTGGAGCTTATTTCAAAGAAGCTCAAGAGATACTCGCTAATCATCACAAAGGTTTTTTTAGGAAATTTATAGAAGATTGTGGGTACGGTCATGATAATGTTTACAAACTTATAAATCGTTACAATTTAGTTGTCCGCAATGCGGACAACTCAAATTACCTCGAATCCCTCCCAACTCGTGTTTTAACTGCTGCCGGAAGTAAAAAAGCTCCGGCACAATTAACTCAAGCAGTTCTTGCCGGTGAAGTGAGTACACTAAAAGAACTTGATGACTGGAAAAGAAAATACCGTGAACAAACACTTCGGGTGATAGAACTCAACAATGAATTAACAGCCAAAAACGAAGAGATTCAAGAACTTCAGGAATCAGGATCAACCACCGTAAAAGAGGTAGTTATCGAGATGCAAGACCCAAAAACACTTGCAGAATTGAAGATGGCAAATGATCTGCTCGACGACAAAGAAAATGCAATCAGGACATTATCTGAAAAAGTTAAGAAGAGCGAAAGCCAAATCGATAAACTGAATACAGAATTAAGCCGGTTAGAACCTCTTAAAAACAAAGCCGAAGAGATCGAGCGAATCAAAAAAGAGCTTGATAAGCGACAGGCTGAACTTAGAGTAATAAACCTTGACATGGATGTGTATAAAGCTCTTAGAGTAGCCCGTGAGACGCTTCACCGTGATATTCTCGTGCTCGCCACAATTACCCGAATCCCTGAAACAATAAGTGAAAACATGAAAAGTGAAATAAGGAATATTCACGAGAGTATGAAGAATTTCATGTTTGCCACTACCGAAAAGTTCAAACTAAATAAATAGGTGGGGACGATGGAAGCAAACATACAAAAACAAGAACCGACAACTGACATTCTTTCGATTATCTCAAGTGCTACTGATGAGCAACTAAAACAGTTAATTGAAACCGTGACCCGGGAAGCTGCAACCCGTGCTCTCATGCAGGTTAAAATACATGAAACAAAAATTCATGATATACAACAAGAGCTTGAAACAAGTACTGCTAAGATTGAACAGATGCAGAAAGCACAGGATGATTTTATTGAAAAGTCAAACTACTTCTATCAAATTCGCCAGAGTCAGGAATATGTAAATCTAACTAACCTTGGCAGAAAAATTATCCCGAATATCAGCAATATCAGAACTAAAAAGTTACTTCGGTGGGCAGGAATTCTACAGCAGAATGAGCATATCCCATACCAGAATTATTTACAGGGTAAAGAACCACTCGTGCAACAACAGAAAGGGGTAAACGGACATGGATATGAGTATCTGTACTATCTGTACCACGCTGAAAGAGCTTGGAAGCTTATAGACAGAAAGCTCAAAGAAGCCGGTTTACTGACAGGATTCAAAAGCATTAAAACAACAAGTGAACTGCATTCATTCATCGATAACTGGTGTGACATACAATGAAAACAAAATTTGAACCAATCGAGAAACAACTCCTCACTATGGAGGAAGCAGCAAATCTATTAAAAGTTTCCCGCAATACCTTTATGAAAAGGTTTGTAGAGACAAAAGAGATAAGAGTTGTATTCTTAGACGAACATCAGGATCACTTCCTTTTTTGGATCCGTGACATAGAAGACCTGATTAGCAAAAAAGCGAAGTACTGGACTCCAGAGGCTGCGAGGATATGGATCAAGAGGCATAAAACAATTTTACAAGATGATCCTGAGCCAGCCGGAATGTAGCTAAGAGGCTGGATAAAGTAAGTCCGGTGAAAATCCCGATAGACTCCCGGAGGATTAGTAGCCGGCAATTATTTGAAAAGTAAAGAGAAGTAAAAAACCAATTAAACCCAAAAACCAAGGAGCAAAAAATGGGCGCAGAAATAGAACGGATGGATGCAGATCGTTCAGATATGGTCGATACCATTTCACCGGCATACAATGTAGCAATTGCAGTAGCAGATTCAAGGTCAGTAGTAGAGAAGGCAATTACTAATTCGAAAGAATTGATTGTATTCGATAGTGATGATGTCGCACTCGCAAATCATCATCTTAAGATTCTGAACAAAGCGAACAAAGAGATCGAAGAAACACGGAAGAAATTTACCGAACCGCTCGAGACTCAAAAGAAACGCATCATCGCAGAATTCAAGTCAATCACTTCACTCGTTGACACAGAAATTTTACGGTTGAAGTCACAGTTGATGGAATTTGAAAAGCGTGAAAGGTTGAAAGCTCAAGAGGAACAAAGAGCTGCTCAAAAAGCACTTGAGGAAGAACAGGAAAGAAGAAGAGCTGAGGAAAGAAGCGAAATTGCAAGGAATGGATTCACAGCTCAAGACAGTCTGATTACACTTCCGCAAACAGGATTGGATTCTGCTGATTACAAAGTTGAAGTGGTACCAAGGAAACCGATTACAGGAGTTAATATTACCCGTAAGAAAACATGGTCGATAACTGACTTCAATCTGATACCCCGTGAATATCTTCAAGTCGATTCTGCTCGTATTGACAAACTTCGTGCCGAATTTGATTTTGAAACAACAAGCCAGCCCATCCCGGGGATCAAATTTGAATTCACTGAATCAGTAAGGGTTTAAAATGGAAAAGCTCATAATACGACCAAGTTCGATAGGCACCTTTCTGGATTGTAGCGCTAAATTCCGTTTTCAATCAATTGATAGGATCGCGGTACCAAAAGCCCTTGCACTGGCTTTTGGGTCTGCTATTCACAGACCTCTTGAAGTGAATTTCAAACAGAAAGTAAATACCCGTCAGGATCTTCCCACCGAACAAATGATAGATGAATTCTCTGCTGCATTTGAGGTAGAGACACAAGAAGTTGAGCCCACTGCATTTTTTGAAACCGACAAAGGTGAAACAAAAGATTTGGGAGTAAGAATGATATCTGTTTATCACAATACCATGAGTCCGAGGATTCAACCACTTCATACAGAGTTACGCTTTGAAGGAAAGCTCAATGATGGAGGGGAAACAGATTTAGAAGTGACACTAAGCGGTCAAATAGATCTTATTGATTCTTCTCATACACTCATTGATCATAAGACAACAAGCAGAACCCCCAGTTCAATTAGTGAAGGCTATGTATTGCAACAGACAAGTTACAAGCTACTGGCTGAGACGCATGGAATTGAAATTGTTGATAACCGGATAGACTACCTGATAAAGAAGAAACAACCCGAAATAAAAAGTTTCCGCGTTGAACCTCAAAAGCCTTTCCTGTTCAATATTCTCGCTGTCTTAATCCAGTCCGTGAAAAATGAGACCTATGTACCAAACCGTACAAGCATGCTTTGTAGTCGGAAATGGTGCTCGTTTTGGATGGTATGTGAGCAGAAATACGGCGGAAGAGTAAAAGACTAACACAATTCAAAAAAACCAATAAGGAATAAATCAATGAATCCAATTTCAAACCCCGGACAAATGATGGATCTTCAACCTGTGATAAGATCACAGGGGACAAGAGATAATGATAATGCTGCACTGGAGGTGTTTACGAACATCACAAACTTTGATAATGCTCAAAGAATAGCCAAAGCATTGGCAGCTTCGAATCTCATTCCAAAGGCTTACCAAGGTAACATCGCCAATGTACTTGTTGCACTTGAGATGGCTAACAGGTTAGGCGCCAGTGTTCCCATGATCATGCAAAATTTATTCGTGATTCAAGGGCGACCGAGTTGGAGTAGTCAGTTCATAATTGCCGCGATAAACAGTTGTGGAAGATTCTCATCCCTCAAATTTACGCTTATCGAAAAGGGGAAGAAAACAGTTACATATGTTCAATCATTTTATGATGAACAGACTCGTCAGAAATCAAGAAAAGAATACACATTCGAAATTGAGGATTGGGAATGTGTTGCATCAGCTGTAGAGAAATCATCCGGAACAATAGTTCAGGGTCCAGAAGTCTCTATAGAGATGGCTGTGCGAGAAGGTTGGTATAGCAAAGAAGGTAGCAAGTGGCAGACAATGCCCAAGGTGATGTTAAGGTATCGAGCCGCAGCATTCTTCGGGCGGTTCTATGCTCCTGATATTCTGATGGGAATGTCATCTACTGATGAAATTGAAGATGCTCAATTCACAGAGGTAAAACCGATGCCGGAGTTAGAGATTCCAAAAGTTTCAGAACCGGTTGTAATCGAAAATACCACCGAGGCTGAAATAGTATCTGTACCCACACCAATAGAGAGAACGGAACAAAAACTGTTGCTGGTTAAAACCGAATTGCCAGTCCCGGAAATAGGTACACCTGTTAATATGACAAAGGCAGAGGTCGAAGCGAAATTTGCGGAAGTGGCAACATCTAAAGTTCCCGTTAAAACGAATTCTATGCGCTCTACGGCTCAATCTCCTGTAGATGTGATAGATGATTCAGCATCAGGCAGTTTGTTCGATCCTGGGCAAGATAACGCTCCTGATTCAGATGAACCAAGCCTAGCTACACAGTTGATTTGGGATTTGCAAATGGCTGAAAATTTAAAAGATTTTCAACAACGGAAAAAAGGAATTGCCGAATCTTACAACACGCTAAGCAAGGCAGACAAAGATCGAGTTGCCGAGGAAGCAAACAGAATTAAAGCATCTTTTGAAGGAGGATCCGCAAATGAGTAAAAAGAACAAATTTTTCGATTTCAGTGATACCTCTGATAAAAAACCGGTAAAACGAGAATTGGAAGAAAGCCCGGAACTCAAAGAAATGGCCGAAAGAATAATTGCTTCACAGATGTTACTGATAGCTCCGGCACAGGTCGGTTACATGTTGGTTAGCCCCTACATAAGCAAAACAAATCCTTGCCGTGTTATGCTATGTAGTCAAGAACTTACCCATTTTTCAGGATTCAATTATCTGATCGAAGTTAGTATTGACATTTGGACAGCTCTTGATCCAGACTTGCGGGAAATTCTGGTTCATCATTTGTTGCTTCACATTTTACCCTTAATGAATGAGCGATCCGGGGATTATGATTTCAAGTTGCGCAAACCTGATTTTATTGCATTCAAAACAATCCTGAACAAATATGGTACAGACTGGAAAGATCAGATAAAACTAAGCTTGAGTTCACTTTATAATCTGACACCATTACAAGAAGACAGTTTTAAACTATAACACACACATATTGAATTCGCGTAAACCAGCCGGGAGGATATTTCTCCCGTACTCCTCCCGGCAAATTTTGGAAAGACCATGATTGAAACATATAGATTTTTTATTCCCGGAGATGCCATCCCTAAACAAGGTGATAAAAGCCATCTTATGAAGAACAAAGCCGGAGGAGCCTTTATCCATCATTATCAACCCAAGAAGATTGTAAATGAAGTTAAGAGCATTAAGACATTTATTTATAGCCAATTACCGACAGGATTTCAACTAATAGATACACCATTTGTTTACAGTCTGATGTTTATTTTCACACCTTTAAGAGGTATGCCAAAATATGCACTTGAAGATATCCGGATGGGTAAACTCTTGATAAAAGATACAAAACCAGACCTGGATAATCTTGAGAAAATGGTGATGGATGCTGCTGAAGGACTTGTATTCACCAACGATAGCAGAGCTTATCGCTGTGTGGATAAAGCAAAGGCATACGGAAGCAAACCTGGGATATTTTTTAAGGTTGAGACCAATCGTGTAGATGTTAAATATGACTACATCAATCTCAGATTACCGTGGCTTCTATCTGAATTTGGAGTGTATTAATATGCACACAAAAACAGGACTTAGCTACTTCCCATTTGACATTGATTTCTTTCAGGACGATAAAATACAACTAATCAGTGCTGAGTTTCAAACCAGAGGTGAGATAGTTATTATTCGATTGCTTTGTAAGATATATCAGCATGGTTATTACTACAAATGTACTGATGATGAGATAGCATTATTAGCTCGGAGTATCGGTGACGGAAGCAGAGCAAGCGATGTGAGAGAGATCATTTTGGCAGCGATTAAGCGTCGAATATTTGATCAATCTTTGTTCGAAAATTATCAGATTCTTACGAGTGCCGGCATCCAAAAAAGGTATGTGGAAGCCATCAGCAGAAGGAAGATTGTTGAGATGAAATCAGATTATTTACTCATAAATTTTCGAACAAATAAACCTCAAAATATCAGAATTGTTGATGACATTTTAGATGAAAATGCAAACATTGAAAGTGATTCAAGTGATGAAGATGTTAACATTTTAATTGAAAATGTTGACACGATGAATACAGACTGTAAACATTCAATTGACTCAAACACTGAAAATGATAACATTTTAAAACAAAGTAAAGTAAAGGAAAGTAAAGTAAAGGAAAGTAGAGTAAAGCATACTGGGGGAGATCCCCCAAAACCCCCGGGACAACCCCCAAAAACTAATTTCAACGAGAAACTTCTTGAGATATTCGCTGAAGAATTCGAAGAGAGCAGAGAGTTCCCATTTCCTCTGACTCACAAAAGACGAGATTCCCAACACATGAACAACATCTACCGGCAATACATGGTCCTGAAAAAAAGCCGGGGAGAGACCCCAAACACAGAACAGGTTTACGATGAAATGAGAATTCTATTTCGTGAAAGTATGAACCTGACGAGCGACAATTGGATTTACGACAACTTGAGTCCGTCAATCCTCGACAGTAAATTTTCAGTAATTTTAACCAAAATCAAAGAGCAAGGCAATGGAAAACGAACAAAAAAACAAGTTAGTTCAGAGCGAACCACAGAAATCGTTAATCATCACTTCCCGGAATGAATTTCACTTTGATTTAACAGCTATGGAAATTCGAGTAACGAACGGAAAAGTTCTCGTCCGCAGAGAAGCGAATGAACAAATTGAAAGATTGAAGCGAAACTTTGACATCGATGAGAGTTGGATTTTTGATTTCAGTGAGAGATTGAGAGCAAAAAAACTGTCTTACGATCAGTTGAAGCAGAGGGTTGATTTTGTTATTGACAACCACAGGTACCCAAAGATCACAATCGCGGATGTACTATCCGATGAGGACAATCGAGTGAAGCTTTACACCGGGGTTCAGATTGATGATTTGGTCAGGAAGAATCTTGCACTGCAAAAAGATTTCAGGGTTGTAAAAATCGAAAAGGGGATTACCTATTTCACTCATATCACGGAGATGAAAAAATATGATATTCCTGAACTGCCGGCGAAAGAATTCACAGCAAGTATTCAGCCGGTTTATCGTCCTGACATGAAAGCCAGTGAAGTGATTGCTTACAACCTTCGGGAAGGGATAAATGCGATCAACGAAGGACGAGAACCCAAAGTGATTGAAAATGTAAGGAGCTACCCAACATGGAACTGATTATCACAACCGGAGACTTGATTTATGCCGGAGCATTGGTTCTGTTTTTGATAATCGGAGTCTTGGCATACGCCCTTCTGAAGGTTAATTGCATTGACACTGATGACGAGCAGATTTATGAATTTGAAATTAAAAATAAAGCTCTTAGAGCGTCGATAAAAACGGGTAATGAAACTTTGGTCGAATCCGATATAAAAATCGATTCTCGCCCTGTTTCCCGTCGAAATTCGGGTATATCAGACCACACAAGCAAAAAAGCAATAAATCACAATTCAACAAGTAAAAGGAGGCTAAAATGGTAACTCTTTTCAATAATAATCCAAAAGAAAGTAACATCCTGATTGATCTTTTCTTTGTCGTTTTTCTTTGGGGCATAGCCCTTTCAATCATTGTCGCAATGATGTTTCTTGATGAAAAAGCAACAGCTCCAAAGATGTTTTTTGCATTTGGGTTCATGACCAATTTTGCCTTTCTTTGTGCTTGGTTTGCTACCCATAAATTTACGAGAAACTACAAGTTTATTCCAACTCAAAGTGATGTTTTCACATCCGATCAAACTCCACCGGAAGTGGGGAGTAAGGAGGATTCTTATGTAGAATTACCAAAAGAAAAAACTTAATAAATCAGCCGACTATTTTGCATTTGGGGCGGGTTAAGCGCCTGCCCCAAAATTACTTTTAGAATCAAAACCAATTGAGGAAATCCGGAATGGAAGACAGATTATACAAGCAAGATATGCAGACAATTCAGCAATACTTGAACAATCATCCCGAGTACAAAAAAGATTATAACATATTAGAAATTGACCCGAAACATCCTTTTGAACATCCATTAGGGACTTTGATTTATGCTCTCGCTCTCTTGATCAAAATCGACAAGGTAAACGAAAGTTTGAACGGAAGACTCTTGAAAACAACTAATCAAATCGGGTACTATTTCGAGGCAATTGACTTACTTTTTACGGCAAAAACTGAGGTGATCAATTGAATAACGAGACAACTTACAAATCCATTTTCGGCACATTCACCCGGCCCGTTGAAAATGATAATAAACCAAAAACATGTAAGGCATGTGGAAAAGCAATTGTATTTCTTCCAACTTCAAAAGGGAAGTACATCCCTGTAAATCTTGAATCTTATGGTGGTGAATCAGAATTCTATCCCGGGGTGCATGTTGCCCATTTTTCAGACTGTCCACAAGCGAAAGAATTTAGAAAGGTGAAAAAATGAGTTTCTCTAAAGTAACCAAAAAGGTCAAAATTTTTAACGACCGGCATAAGATATACGGTTTCAGAATGGAAGTTAGCCAGAACGGTTTCTTATACATAATCAATCTATATCACCAAGCAAGCGCAGACTCCGCCGAGTTCCTCTTATTGCAGCATTACGGTAGAAATAACACTTATTTGGTCGAGTTCAAGGAGGTTACTTTCCCTCTTCAATCAGCCTCGGTAATGAGTGATTTTTTCTATCACTCTCACAGCATTTTTGAAATAATCAGGAAAATGGAGGATGTGAAATAATGAGTAACGAAACACTTGGCTTTCTCATCTTACTTGGCATGGTTGTATCTATTGTAATGTTCATAGCGGGTTATGTACATGGTTGGAAACAATATATGATAGACATATCAGAGTGGAAAGAATATCCGGGACACACACCCGCCGCAAGACTTAGAAGAAGAACTCTAAAAAGAATTGATCCGACAAACAATGGAGCAAATAAATGAAACTGATATTCCTTGACTTTGATGGGGTGCTGGTCACGAACAGTTCTTTATTGATTTACAATACCTTTAAATCAATAGGATTTAGTCCTACATCATTATTCAGGTTGATAGATGGCGAGTCAATGAAAAATCTTAACGAACTGATTGATAAAACAAAAGCCAAGATCGTAATTACTTCACAGTGGAGAAGAACAATGTCTCTTGGTGAAATCAAAGGGGTACTTGTTATGGCGGGATTCAAGTACGGGGATATGATTCTCAATACCAACGATTTTTTTGCCGATGAGCGCGACCGGGGTGATGAAATAGCGAATTTCTTAGCTATTGATGAGCTGGAAAAGTTTATAATAATAGATGATAGCTGTGAAGTTTACTCCAGTGACCAAAGGGAAAGACTTGTTTGTCCCGATCCGGAAAAAGGGTTTACAAAGGCAGACATGGAAAAGGCGATTACAATATTGACTGGAGTCGATAAAAAATATTTCCGAAGAATTGGGATAAGATTCAGCAAACCATTTTGGGAAGTTGTTGTCTCAAACCACACAAATAAAAGTTTCCTATTAACAGATTCGAATCTGCAAGTAATTCATAAATGCACCAATAGAGGAGAGGCAATTTCCGTGCTAAAAAGAGAAAAAAAGAAAATTAATAAAATTGATTCGGAGTAAGAAATGAACATTAAAGGTATCGAGCGGCTCGAAAAACACATTACAGAACTCGAGGGGCAGAAAAGCAACTCTCTGCTAATGAAAAGCAAAATCAATATTCTAAGAAGATTAGCAACCAATTTGAAGGAAGCGGATCCAAAGGAACTACTCGAATGCTTTAACAACTTTTTTGGAGATTATCAACGATTGCCTCCTCAATTGACAAGTAATCTTGGGATTAAAGAAATAAAATCAGAAGCCCGGAATCTTTTGGAATCAGACAGATACCGGGAGATTCAAAAATCAAGAACACTAAAAGGAACGAAAAATGAAAGATGAAAACAAACTCGAAAACATATTATCGATGGTTCGGAACATTAAGTCGGAAGTTGACGAAATACAGAAACCCAAAACAGAAATCACACCCAATACCTTTCAGGATCATCGTGTGAACTTCTTTTTCGAAGGTATGAATCTGGTGGGTGATTCACTAAAAATCAGAAATGTAACATTAGAATGTGAAGATGAAAAGAAAGTGATTCTGACAATACAAGAAAACGGGATGGGTATAATCGTTCTGAATAAAGGAATAATTGACAATTCGTTAATCGCTGATGTTGTCGAATCAATAAAGTTAGTCGCAGGCAAGTATGAAATCGGAATAGAGGAGAAGGAGATATGAATAATGAGCAACCTATTTACGTTGTCTCAATTAAACAAGTGACAGAGGTTGAAGGTGAGAGTTCACCCCCACAGTTTGAAGATCTCCAAATATTTGCAGATCCTTTCCTTGTAGATTTTCTTTTGGCTGTATCGAGACGAAATCATAGGCATGGAGTCAAAGCATTCGCATCACCGCATGAAGGATATGGAATTATCGCGGAGGAAGTATTTGAATTGATCAAAGCTATCAGGAACAATCACTCTGAGGGCAGAAGTAGTGAGGCCATGGATGTTGCAGTTGCAGCTTACCATTTATATAAATCCGAAAAATTGGGTTATACCCGGATTGAACCGGAGCAAGAACCTGATATTCTATTTCAACTTGTGATGCTACAGACAAAAGGGACAAAAGAATTCAAACTTGCAAGTAAGGTAATCAAAGAAGCAAGCAAGTATTGTGATAACTCATTAAAATTTTAAGTCTGAAGTTCCATTTACGACACAAAACAAATAATCAATTAACATTACAATTCATAAACTAACGAGCAAAAATAACAATGAGAGTAATAATCCTTAACACCATGCTTTTTAATCAGGAAGGCCAGTACGAAGTAAAATCGTTATCCAAACACGATATGATCGAACGGATAAAGGAAGCAGCACAGAATCAAACCTTAAGGAGTTATATCGGTTATCCCGATGTCTGCAAGTATGTCGAAAAACACTCCGGGGTTAAAATTCGAATTAATAAAAAGGCTGTCAGTTATCAGGAAGGAGATCAAATTCTGGTATTGAAGAAGAAATATATCGAAGGGCGATTCTTTAGATTGGGGGAAAATCTTCAGGAAAACGATTACGAATTTATGGAAGTAAGTTTTAAGGCTAAACAAAAGCAGATGGCATGATGGAGATTGAAAAGCAAGGATATATCTATGGAATTCCGGTGCTCATAAAACTCTCAACCTACGATCAACCCGAGGTTCGGGGCAGAAACATATTTTGGGACTGTATTCTGGCTGTAACGATTTGGATTGCTTCCAATATATTTTCATTTAGATCAATCCCAATAATTGAAGAAGAGAATAGTTAAATGTTAACAAAGTTGTCGCTCATAAATACTATAAACAAATAGTAATTACGAGAATATTAAAAAATTATTGAAAGCGAAATTGTTCATGTTAAAATTTATTATCGATAAAGCAAAAAACATCGATCCTGAAATTACTGTCATAGCTCGTAGAGACGGTAAACCGATGAAAGAAAGTACTTTGTACTTAGTGGTCAACTTGTCAAAATCACACGGTTCAGAGTCTTATTCAGTGTTACAAAAACACGGTTATCATATCCCGGAAGTTGAGTCATTTCTAAAAGAAAAAAATCAGGAACTCGGAAAAGTTAAGAAAGTTACTCTTCCCGGATCTTTACTTAAGGATAAAACATACTATCAGTTGACCTTCAAACTACAGTTACCGAATAAGGATACTCAAGCACTCGAGGAGAGAGAAGTAAAAGGAGAATTTTATGTGAATGAGAAGATTTATTCGTTTACTCACAACAAATACATCTATAACATCACATATCTCCAACTCCAGACAATGGAGGAGTTTTGGGTCAGCGAGCACAATATCGTTAAATATGAGAAAATTAAACACGATGGTGAATAAATCAACACTTGCATCAGCTCTTAAATCGGGCAACTGGGAGGGGTTTCGAGATCAACTATTTAGTAAGTATGGTTCATTTTCTCAAAAAGAGATTGTACAAACAATTGCTCGAGGTCTAGAGATTAATATTCCTCGCGCAATGAATGGTTACTCTGAAATGCAAAAAAGAAATTTGTTTCATGTGAACCCCTACACCGGACTTTTTTATGTAGTCGCACCATTTTAAGAAAAGGACAAAAAAATGACAACATTAGCAACTTTAATCCTTTTATTTCTCTCCGGGCTTTTCACCGGCGAACAGGAAACCATCAAACGCGGACACTTAAAAACTTGGTTTCCACAACTTCTCGAAGGACCAAATCATTGGTTTGTTTCATGGTGGAATGCATCAGCCAAAGAATATCAGAATCCCTTCTACAACAAACTTGCACATGGAGTATTAAGTATCTTGAGAGACGGGTGGCATTTTTGTAAAAGCATGAGTCTTGTATTTATTTCGATAGCTCTGTCAATCAACCTCGATATGATTAATTTTATCACTTCAGGTTTTTTCACGTCAGACCCAGTTTCCTACTGGCTCTCTATTCCGGGTAGTATAGTTTGTTATTATTCCATTCTTTCACTTGGCTTCGAGATTAGTTACTCAAAATAATACAATGCCACGAACAGATAACAAGGGCAGAACAGATAGAACTGCGAAAAACGGACATCGGAAGAAAAATTTAACCACCGAGAAAACAAATGCTTTTGAGTTTTACTATGCTCTAGGGGATAATCGAACTTTAGAACAAGTTGCAAGCCGCTTCAATCGAACTTACAGAACCATCGTTAATTGGTGCCAAAAAGAAGATTGGCTCGGAAAGATACATGCACGGGAAAAATCAATAGCAAAAAAGCTCGATGCGAAAGTTGAAAATCGCATTGTTAATATGAAGGCAAGAGCAATACGAAAAATCGACAGCTATTTGAAAACTGCTGATGAAATATTGCAGACAATATATGAAATTGATCCGGTGACGGGGAAGAAAAAAATTAACATCAAAATTGAATGTGCGAGGGATTTTGAAAGAACTGTTTTAAGTGTTGAGAAACTGTACAGCCTCCGTTTAAAACTTCAGGGAGAAAAAGAGGTTGAGACGGGTGGTGTTAATATCATCATAATGCAGAATAATCAGGAAATAAAGATTTCTCCTACTCCTGAAGAAGTTGAGTATGAGACTGTGACGGGAGAGAATGAGTCGGGAAATTGAAATTATAAATCCTTTTGTTCCAAAGTTTTTCCCTCTGCTTCAGAACAAAAAGAGAAATTTGGTAATGATGGGAGGAGGTGGTTCCGGGAAAAGCCATTTTGCAGCACAAAAAATTTTAATTAGAGCATTAAATGAAAAACCGGTAGATGAAAAAGTTCACAGGTTCTTGATTGTAAGGAAAGTTGCCAAAACTTTAAGAAATACAGTTTATGAAACCATAAAAGTTAAAGCGCGGGAATTACAAATTTACAATTACTTCCGATTCATTGACAGCTTAATGGAGGTCAGATGCGGAAATGGGAATAAGTTGATTCTTTCCGGATTAGATGATGTTGAAAAAATCAAATCAATTGAGGGTATTACAGGCATTTGGATTGAAGAAGCAACAGAATTAACCCGGGGTGACTTTTTACAGTTAAACACCCGCCTAAGGGGGAAGACACCCTACTACAAACAAATTATCACGACTTTCAACCCCATCAACCCCTTTCATTGGTTAAAAGATTATTTCTTTGACAACATAACTTCAGATCGACAGAAGAGGACAACTACAGTTCGTAGTAATCACCTTGACAATCCTTTCCTCGATGATGAGTATCGGCAAGAACTTCAATCCTACAAAGATATTGATCACAATTTCTATACGGTTTACACTCTTGGAAATTGGGGAAGTGCCAAAGGAATAATATACGATCCATTTCCAACAGACATTTCATATCCTAAAAATTTCGATGAGGTGATATTTGGAATGGATTTTGGCTATAACAACCCCACGGCGTTAGTACAGATTGGTATAAAAGACCAGGTCTGTTATCTTCGCGAATTACTGTATGAATCGAAGCTCACAAATTCTGATATAGTTGCAAGGCTTGAGACTCTTAAAATACCAAAATATGCTGACATATACGGAGACCCGGCGGAACCGGACAAGATAGAAGATATATCTCGGGCAGGTTATAATATTAAACCCGCAATCAAAAATGTTAAAGAGGGCATTAATTTTGTCAAAAGATTAAAATTGATATCGAATAATTCAAATATTAACATTAATAAAGAAGTAAACACTTATAAATGGAAAGAGGATAAAGATGAGAGACTCTTGGAAGAACCTGTAAAACTTTACGACCATACTATGGATGCTATAAGGTACGCTCTATTTACTCATCTGAAAGATCGAGTTAGTGAAAGGAACCTTAAAAGTTTCGATAAATCCCTGAATGAACAAACTATTAAAATTTACTGTGAGTCTTACATGGAACTAAAGTACAAATACATTCAAAATCAACTCCCCGAAAATGAATATCTGCCAATTATTCAAGAAGAACTCTCGTTATCAAGAGATGATTTTCAAAAGATAAAATCGTACGCAAAAGAATTTTACAACTATTAAGTAAGGATTGAAGTGAAAATCTATCAAAACGAAATAACTGAACTAACAGATGAGCAATGGACGAGTATCTCAATCTCTTATTTCACAATCTTAGCAGATTTCAGGCAACGCCAGTTTCCTCCACTTGAAAAGAATTTTATTCAGGCATTTAAAGAGCAATTTCAGATAGAATTAAACGAAGAAGAATTTATAGAAATCAAGGATTTTGCCGAGAATTATTACTCAAGTGCCGTTCAAGACCGTGTTTCATCAGATCTAATTAATGGTCATCGGTTAGATATTTAGAGATCGACCACTAAGAAATGTCAGCACTTTCAAATGCGGTACGCCTCATAATTACCAAATTTTAAATAAAATCCCTTGAAGTAGTGGAAAATCGAAAAAGACGACACAAATAATCAGACTGATTCAAATTAGTTTCAGGTTTCGAAAAATAAGTGAAAACAATGGACGAAAAACACAAACTTAACCCTAATTTAGAGAGTGAGACAATTAACATCACTCCTGTTAATACCGCAGATGATAGCACAGGTCGAGACTTTGTCGCCGCCAAGATGATTGATTTACAAGAACAGGCCAGATTAGCTAAGGATTTAAATGATGAATTACTGGCATGGGTTCAAGAGATTGAGGGAGATACATACGACAACGCTGGTAATCACACTTTTTACAATTATGAGACCAGAGGTCTGTCCTATCAACAACTGCGAAGGTTAGGAGAGTCTGAACCAGCGTTACTCATTAAGAATAAGCGAAGACTGGATTTTGTGCAGTGGTCGAATGCTCCGGCTGAGGGTCTCGTGAACAGAGGGGCAAAGTTGATATTTAGCAATCCATTCTATCAGCCGAGTGAGCAGGAAAAGAGCGTATTGGATGAATGGACGATCAAAATAGTAAACAATTTATTCTATCCCGCGAATGAAACCGTTCCAAATTTTGGGCGATTCTTAGGCGCAGCTTATGCAGATTTCTTTGATCTTGATGATATTACTATTGAAATAAGAACCAACGGACTTGGAAAGGTTGTAGGAGTTCACCTGCAAGACCCGATCTTATTTAAGCCGGTCATTAAAAAGCCCAAGTACAAAGGCGGAATTAAGTATGAAGATATTGACGAACTAATTCACTTACTGGGAAAACAGCCGGAAGAGCAGAATGAAGCTGAACCCGATTATCTTCTGGTTTACAGAGATCAACTAATTGCAGGACTCGATTCAAACCGTCTTAGAAAGTCGCATTTCTTCACAAAAACTGACTTTAGAACCGCGCAACGGGGAAATAGCATAGTCGAACAGGGGTGGAGATTAGTTGTTAATATCGTTAATGCAATGCAGGTCAATGCTAGTATCTTCAACAACAGTCGATTACCACCCGGACTTCTCGCATTTACAGGGGGAGGGGTGAACAATCTCGCATTAGAAAAACTCAAGAAAATCTTCTAAGCTTATCTGTCAGGAGCAAACAATCAAAATAGATTTCCAACAATAGCCCTAAACAATGAAAAAAGTGATGTGAAATGGATCGGTATGAGAGGCAACTCGAAAGATTTAGAGTATCATCAGTACATGACATTGTTGTTTAGTATGTTTTGCGGGCTCTCTGGAACCGATCCTCGTGAACTTTCGCTCGGCAGTTATGGGGATGCAGTTTCAAAAAGTAGCTTATTCCAGGAGAGCACGGACGGGATTATAAAAGAATCCCGAGATATGGGAGCAAAGATCTTTCTAAAACACATGCAGGACACCTTAAACAGCCCAAATAAAGAAGGGTTGAACATCTTTCAAGAGATAACCGGTATGGATGTAAAACTTGAGTTTACCGGGTTCGAGATAGAAGATAAAGACAAGAGGCATGAGCTCACAAATAAAGAATTAGCCACTGTAAAAAGCATTAACGATGTATTAGCAGAAAATGATATTGCACCACAAAAGTACACAATTGGAGATGTCAATATCTATGATCTAAAAGGGATTAACAACCCTAATATATTCAATGCAGTTATGAGCGATCTAAACCAAAGACGACAGGAAGAGCAACAAGCACAACAGCAAGAGTTACAAGCTGCACAATCAGCGCAACAATCCCCTCCGGGAATAACACCATCAGGTTCAGAAATTCCACCACAAACAGAACAGATTCCACCAGACGCACAGGGATCAGCAACGCAGGGAGATGAAACTTCACAGGCAGAATATCCGCCAGATAATCAAACAGATGAACAGTTGACACCGGAGGAAATTGAATTTATTAAGAAGCACCAAGCCCAAGGTGCAGAAGTTGATCCCGAAATTTTAAAAGAACTTCAAAAAATCAAGTAAGGAAAAAGCCATGCTAATCAAATTATTCGGATATGAATTTATCTCAACAGAATCAAAACCAAAGGAACAACCACAGCAAAACACCTATTACCAAAATTGTGTGATAAAAGAACCCGTTCCGGTTTACATTCAAGTTCCGGTAAAACAAGAACCAAAACTTAACATGCCGGAATTAATAAAATTTGTGGCAAAAAGAACAGGAATTCTCGAAGAGTGGGTTGAAAGGGTCATCGAAACTGCCTCATTGTATCATAAAGAGAATGAAAAATGATTCATACGCTCGATGGCAAAATACAGAGTCTGAAAGAATTGGCATTCATCGAGAGGATGTTATATAATTTATTCAACCCGGATAAATTCTATAATGATCTTGCTGATTATATGGCGATTCAAGTTGATTGGGAAACCAAAGATTATGTTGGATATTCAGAAGCGAAAGCCATAGATGAATTCACCAGACAGTATTTTGAGAACAAGCTCCCGGAGGCAAATATTTGGCTGACAAGAGCTTATATATTTGGTCGTGTTTTGGCAGACTACGAACTAAATCCACTTGATAATCTCCCTAAAATCGATTTAGTCAAGGATATTCCATCAGATTTAATAGAGACAGGAAAGCGTTTTGGATTGTCCTCTGCTGAAGTAAGAGCACTTAAGTTCGCTAAAGAAAAAGCAGGTATTAATATAACGAACACAACCGAGGAAACGATCAAGCAAGTCAGGAAAGCTATCTCAGGTTGTATTCAGAGCCGTGAAGGTGTCTCAGGTGCCCTTAAACGGATCAATGAAGTGTTGTTTAAGGATGTTGGTGAATTAAATCGTGATTGGGTTCGAGTTGCTGTATATGAGACAAACAAAGCGTATAGTGATGGATATATATCTCGAATGCCAGATGAAACATGGGTGATGGGTTTAAGTATGCCAGACGCATGCCCTGATTGTGTAGAATTGATCGATAAAAAGCTCTATCAAGTAACAAAGTCTCCCGGGGTTGAATACTCTACACTCACCGGAGCAGAACGAGCAGAAGAGGAAAAGAAGTGGGAGAACAAGATATGGGAAGGTAAAAGCAATTTCGGGCGAAGCACAGCTAAAAGAAAACGACTTAGTACAGTTTTTACAGGTGGAAAAAGCACTTTGGTCGACAGAGAACATAATGAGCGGGCAATGCCTGTAATTCCACTTCATCCAAATTGTCGATGCAGATGGATTAAATTTAATCCTAATATGCAGTACATTGATTCAAAAACCGGTGAGGTTAAGTTTATCTTTGAAGACCGTGAAGCACATCAAAAGTTTTATGAAGAAGAAATAATGGGCAGGTGATGGAAGATCAAATTTTACTTTATGTGCTCCCAAATTTTGAAACCGGTGGGTATAATTCAGCATATACGGATGGATTGAGTATTTATATCTACGATGATCAAAACGGATTGATCGAGGAGCGCCCTCTCAATAATGTGTTACGCAAGGGGATTAACACCAAATTTGGTAAAATTCACACCTACACAGCTGACACAGTTTATTTTGAAAACGGAAACCGGGCAGGTAGAAAAATATTATCTCAATACTTCGTTAAGTCTCTGCAATATGAGAACAACAGCCAAGCTGACCTTAAAAAAGGATTTGGTTTCAAGATTCCTAAATTATTTGGGAAGAAACCACAATCAACAGCTCAAAAACCATCAATTGATTCGCAAACAGTTATCAATAACCCTCCTGTTGAAAACAAGCCTACAGAGGCTCCAAAAGCGTCTATAAAGGGACAGGAAAGACCTGGGCATAAATATATTCGGAGACAAGCAGACCCAAAGAACCCGGGTAAATATCTATACTTTTATCAGGAGGATATCGATGCTGAAAATCGTCAAAACAAGTATTTTGATGAAGATCATAAAGAAGTAAAATCTCCTGTTTATGATTCTAAATTTCATGATAACCAGTACAAAAATAGAGAAGGATGGAATCCAAAAGAAGAAAAATTCGGAGAAAAGTTAGACCGCATCTTATTCAAACAAGGCAAGAACTATGAATATGATTTAGGTGAAGGACGGAAATTAGTCGCTAAGCACAATCAAACTCAACCCGAAGATATTCGGTATTTTGACTCGGAGAATGAAGAGAACTTTATTACAGATTCTGATTATGCAGTTGAGAATGCGGAAAAAGATGTTAATTGGATGCAAACCCCTGAAGAGATTCTTCTTAATCAAATAAACGATAAACATGGGAAGCAAAAAGGTTTACTTGTTTACAATAAGGCAACAAAAAGGCATAGATTTGTTCACGGGGATGATGATCCAAAGACTGAAGCTGGACAATGGGCTCTGAAATCTTACGATTATTACAATTCAAGAAAGCCTGGTGTTGCTAATTCAAAATCATCTCAAGAAGAACCGGATTTATTTAGCGACATATCTGAACCGGTAATATCTAACCAAAATGAATCAAAAACTAAAGGGAAGGGATTAACAATTGATGAATCGATAGATACGATACAGGCAAACACTCACAGGATAGGTGACAGAATTGAAGTTGGTGGTAAATCAGGGGTTATAGAAGATATGACCGGTAAAATCGCCATTCTAAAAGACCCGAGTGGTAAAAGACACCTCGTTAAGATAATTGGAAATCAAGACACGAATAAATTATATCCGGAAAACAAGAAGACATACACACCGGAGGCATATAAGAATTGGCAACAGCAGCAGGAATTAAAGCGAAAAGAACTGTCTTTCAAATTAAAGCAGAGCATGAAAGAAGAAAACGCTCGAAAGATAGCCGGTGAGCGGGAAATGAAAAGGGCAAAATTAGAAGCAGAAAGACAGGTAAAGAATCAACAGCGAGAAGCAGAGAAACAAACCAAAGTTCAAGAAAAGGCAGAACAGAAAAAGCGGAAAGAACTCGGTGTTTTAATCAGTCGCTTTGAGGAAGAGGGTTTACCGGTTCCTGAAGCTCTCGAACGGTACCGAACTACGACAGACCCAGCCAGAAGCATGGTAGACTTATTAAACAGCATTGAGGGTTTAACTGAGGAGCAAAAACAACAAGCTCTTAATCTAAGCGGAAAACAACCTGAACAAGTACAAGCCAGGGAAACATCTTCTCCGGGAAGTACACGATCACGGAGGACAAAAAAACAGAAGATCTCTGAAGCAGAGCGCCAACGATTATTGGCGGAACAAGATGCACATTTAACCGAGCAGCGAGCTAAATCTGCGAAAATACAAGCTACTCCAGAATATCAGAAATTTAAGTCACTTGCCGAATCTGAAGGTTTCAAGATTAATTTGAATCCATACATTGCGGTAAAGACAGCTAATGTTGAATCATTTGAGTTTGAGTTTACACGAGAATATGATATAAATTCCGGTGTTTGGAAAAATCGTATAGCGAACGGTCCTTACAGAGAAGTTCAGATCGAAGATGGGTTGAGTTATCCAATTGACGATATTCGAGACAACAAAGTGTATTTCACGCAAACGATAGATGATCCCTTTAATGGTATTCAAACAGTCAGCTCATCGGTTCCTATTGAAGATTTAAAAAAGCGGAATGGGAGTAGAATATTTGAAAAAACTCAAGATAGCAAAGGCATTGTTTCAAACCGCCCAATGAGTGTGGTGCTCTTCAGTGATAATATTAAAGAATATGGACAATGGGAAATAGTTGAATTAGAAGATGTAATTGCGAGTCACGATCTTTCAGGTGCTAAAAATCCGAGTTACACTATTGTCGGGGCACAAAATAGAAATCGATCAGGGAGCGAAGACGGGAAAAATATTACACATAGTCAGGCTAATATTTTGAACCGAGCTCTGAATATGGACTTTGATTTTCTATCGCCCTCTCACATGACAGCTTGGGATGGGGCGCCCATCGTTGACCCCGATTATGAAGTAATTGGCGGTAACGGACGATATTTAAGCATTGCTATGCACGCTATTGAGCAAAACCGTAATGAATATAAAGAAGGGTTGAAAAAATCAGCAGACTTTTTAGGATTCAATCCAGATGAAATCGACAAGATGAAACACCCTATAGCAGTTAGACGATTGTTCGTTGATAAGCAAAGAGCTGAATACTTGGGTCCTAAATCTAATCAGCCAAAAACAGAGGCGGAGACACCGGAAGAGGAAGCAATAAGATACGCTTCAACCACCCCTGCAGAAACTAAAAAACTTGTTTCTTCAAATCTAAAAGGTACTGTGCTTCGACTTAGTGAAAAATTGAAAAATGCGAAGAGTGACAGGGAAAGAGATGAGTTGATGCCGACAACCCGGAATATATTGAGTTCACCAGCAGGATATGAGATAATATCAAGATTGCTTAAAGATGGAGTGATACAACAAGAACAGCTTGCAAATTTTTACAATACTAAAACTAAGACTCTCAACAGAGATCATAAAGGGAGAGTTGAAAACATTTTGACGCATATGTACTTACCTAAAATTCGTCACTCCTGGGCTGATTTACCGGATGCTGTACAGGAGGGGATCACTCCGGCAATCGCTGCTTTATTTAGTATCGAGGACACTAAATATTCACTCTCTGAAGACTTGGGAGAGGCTCTAAAATTGGTTTCAGACTATCAAATAAACAAAGCGAATGGAAGCCAAGATCACCCGCTTACTTATGCCAGAATGAAAGAATCGGGGGATATATTCGAACAAACTGAAGGGACTTCGTTAGATCCAAATGTTAGAAACTTGTTTCTCTCGATAGCTGACGATACGGCTACAGGGATTAAATCGAAGTTGATGAATTATGCAGGAGCAGTAAATCAGTTAGAAGAAGAAGGTGAGAGCATATTGGGTATGGAATCAACCGGTGATAAGAACAGCATAATTTCAGATATTTTTGAAATACCAGACTACGAGTCATAGTAATGAGTTTATTTTCAAGATTATTCAAGTCAAAGAAATTCGATAAAGCCAAAAATTTCCAACAATTCCTGTTCGATAATGTTAATTCTGAATCCATTTCTCAAGCCGGGACAACGAACGAAAAAGGGCAAGTGCTTAAAGAGAGTTCTCATCCGGGGTGGTTGAGATGGCAAACTCCCGATCTGTTTAGTAATACGGAGAACAAAACGGGGGGAAAATACAAACCGGCGGAGAAGGATTTAACACAACTAAAAGCTGAATTCGAAGATACTTCACCAAAAGATTTATTCGACAGGGTTGATAATCACCTAACTAAAAAACAGGAATTGAGAGAATTTAGAGACTTCAACAAACGAGTACCAGGGAGTCGAAAAGAGCTTGCAGCGATTAAGAAATTAACAGCCAGAGAGTTACTCCACGAAGATAGCATAACTCAGTACGAATATATCAAGAAGGACATCCTAATTCCTCCGTTCAACGCCGAAGAACACCAAAAAAATGGGGACACAGCTGGTCTCGTTTACTTGAAAATGAAATTGCGTGACTCTATAGCATTACGACCAAAACACGAAGATAAAGCAAGAAAAATATTTGTTGAGTTACTTCCTGAGGTGATTAAATCCATTGATCATGCTAAAGGCTTTGGAGAGCTTTCACGAATTTTCTCAAAGTATTTTGTAAAGTCGATTCGCTTACATAATGGACAAATGCGAGATGATGTATTTTTTTCACAGGAAACTCTTACTCTGTTAGAATCCAAAGGTATAGATACACACGAAGAGATGTTAACAGCCTCCCAAGTGTTCGGAGATCGTTTTTTTCCGTTATTAAGGCAATCAACAATTGCTTCAAAACGACAATGGAAGTTTGCTCAACATCTTACAGCAGAAAACGACTGGAGTCTTTTGATTGATACCGGAACAATTAACGATGGAAACGAAACCGAGTTAAACAAAGATCGAGAGAAATCTTTACTTAAGCAATTCCCGAAACTTGACAGGGTGATAAGAAAAAATGGTAGGGAGGTCACAGATGAGGAAATCAACCCGGAGAATCTTCATAATGAGTTTGGTTATAACGCAGTTGTCTTTGGTAATTATATGGACAATGAGAGTGCCCGAGAGCATGTAAAGTTTTTCGTTGGAGCAATGAAGGACTTGGAAGATGTTCTTGGCATCAATCTTCCTGAATTAAATAGAAAAGGAAGGTTAAATATTGCATTTGGAGCTTTTGGAGGTGGAGGAACTCACTCAAATTACAAACCACTTAAAACCCTTATCAATGTTACAAAGTCTCGCGGGGATGGGAGTGTAGCTCATGAGTGGGGGAATTTCTTAAATCACTTTCTTGCTGGGGCTCGTACAGATGTAACAGATAAAACAGCTTTCGCAACTGAAAGCATAGCGAAGTTAGAAGCAATCAGAAAACCGTTAAAAGCCATTATCAATGAAATATCTAATCCAGAGAATAAATGGTATAAAAACTCGAGTGTACTCAAATCCGGATTATTCAAAAAAACGCATGAGATGTTTGCACGAGCATTTGAGAGTTTTGTTCAGGATGAATTGAAGAAAAAGGAGATGTATAATAACTACCTTGTAACTGACAACCGTTCAGAAGATACTACATCAATATACCCTCAAGGAAAGGAGCGCGATCAGATTAATAAACTATTCACCCAGTTATTCCAAACAATTGCAGAGGTTTATGATATTGGTAAAAGTTCCGATATAAATTCAAAGAGAGTCAACGAAGATGTTGGTTACGCAAATACGAACGAGAATCCAACACTTTTTTCAAAATCCTTATCGATTGGACAAAAGATTGGTTTTAGAATGACGGGATTGCTTCGCAAAGCAAAAAAGATACCAAAAAATCCCGACTCGTTTCACACCCCAGGTAAACCGGAAGATGATATTGAATTTTCAAAGGATCAATTGTTTGATGGCATGAAAAAAAATGGTAAACGGCTTGAACCTTCATACAAGAATCCACAAGTCCGGAGATTCCACAAGATTAAAGATGATCAAAACGAAAAACCTCTCGGTGAAGTTTCGCCTGATTTATTCCATAGACATCATGATGGCATTAATAAACCTAACAATCCGAACACCGTTGAATCAGAATACAATAAAAAGGATTCCGAGAAAATACATGAAATTGAGATTGAACTGAATAAGATACTACTTCCTTTCAAAAAATTGGCTGAGTCTGAACCTCTTGAATTAGAAGAGAATATTCTTGAATTGAATCCAGCAGAATTGAAAGCATTAGCTTATGAATCGGGTAAAAAATTACGGGGAAACTACCTTAATACTGATACTGGAGAAGTAATTACCGTTAACAGAACATCAATAAAAAAAGTTATCAACCATGAAATCGGTGATGAGAACCATCTCCTATTAGTAACCTCAATTCCTAAAATCATTGAGCGTAGTATTTTTATTGCGGAAGAACTGAATGAGAAGGACAGATTAAAGAGGCGAGCAAATTCATACAAGTATTTTATGTGTGGTATGAATATTAAGGGTGAGAGTTACACAATTAAATCAGTAATAACTGTGATGGATGACGGAGAACGCTATTACGATCATGGTTTAACCAAAATAGAGAAAGGTAAGCTTTTGAGTTACCTCGATAACGCAGTATCAAGCACGCTCGAGTTCAAAAACTTACCTTTTAATAAGATTAAAGATACACGAATTTTTAAGATAATGCAAGCGAAAAAGGAAGAAATCTTAAAATTATTTTTAGATTTAAATAAATCCATTATTGAAAGTAAAGTGATGAACAATCAAATATTACGACTAAAAAAATCAATTGGAATTGTCGAAAAGTTCTTTGATTATAGTCAGCAATCCGCAACCTACCTTGACAAATTTGTGGGTCAAGATGACTATAAACCCGAAGTAACAGGCGACGATCTTAAAATAGATATTCAATCGATCTTAATCAAAAGATTCCCTTTTCGGGAAGTGCCCGAAGCTGCACAAGGAAAAGAATTTGCTATTTCTAAAGACTTTGGGACTTTAAATATTTTGGTCTCAAGTAAGGGGGAAATCGTGATCAAATTTAAAGATTGTGTAGAGACATGGCCAGATATTAGTAAAAACGACTCAGGTATTTACATTCTAAAATTTTATCCGTGGTCAGAAATCGCGCAAGCCATTTCAGTAGAATTAGGTACCTCCAACAAAGAAATCACTATTGCAGATGATCTATTGCAAGAGATTGTTAATACCCGTGATTCAATAACAAAATATCATGAAACAATTGAATCAAATGAATTAACGAAACAAGCACTCGATTATCTATCTAAACGAGAGAATATATATTTTAGCATCGACCCGGAGTATAGATGGGTAAATTTTATTGACGATGATATTTCACCAAATCTTTGCAATTTCATTCAAAATAAGCTATCAGCAGAGATAGGGGTAATAATCTATGATAGAGGGAAAAATGCAATATTAAAAAAAGCGGATCCGGCGGATAATGAGTGGATTAGTTTCCTTGGTAAAGATATGTTTAATAAAAAGATGTTTTTCCCCAGTGGAAGAACTACTATTGGTTATTCTATTGAATTTCTATTTAGAGAAGTGGAGAATCGCAAGAATAAACAAAGCAACAGTTCATTCATTGAAATAGACAACAAAATTTACATTTAAGAACATTATGATACTTGAGAAACTATTCAAAGCTTTCAGAGACAATTTTCAAATGTTCCATTCGAGGAACACTCCAACCGCTTTACCTGAAACTGAAAAGAAAACAGGATATCAGGGGAAAAGAACCGGCGAGACAAAAGGACATTTAACCCTTGTTACTACTCCCTCCGGAGTCGATAGATGGATGAACTTAGAACCTGACCCCGAAATGAACGATTTGATAGATCGCCCAGAAGAGGTAAAGGAAAAATATCTGTCAGGGATGAATCAAACTCTCCAGCTTAAAAACAAAAAGCCACAAGAATTACAACCTTGGGAAACAACCCCACAGGCTTATGATATCCGAAAAATTAGGGAGTCAATTAGTTCAGGAAAAATCGACAGTAGAACACATGCTGATCAAGTTGAGAAAGCTCTTTTAGAAGGTCATCAAGTTGATCCAGAAATTTGGAAATCCTACGATAGCATCGAAGACAGAGAGCGAATAAGACGGCTAATCGTCTATACAAGTCCCGAGTTTCTATCATGGTTTGGGAATTGGCGGGATGATCCTTGGGGAACAGAATCAAGTAAAGTTTTAAAGAATGATGGTACTCCGGCTGAAACAGAACCACAAAAAGTTTACCACAGTACCGTTACAGGAGGATTTAGCAAATTTGCCCCTAATATGATGAGAAGGGGAGACTACGGTAAAGGTTTCTATTTCACAGAAAGTTATGACGCAGCCAGGGGACACATGTATAAATCATGGGAGGAAAATCGTGAAATAATCGAAAAACCGATTGGATTCTCATTTAATAAGAAATACATAGAGAACATTGATAAAACGCAATCCGAACAAGCTTTAGAAAACATATCTAAGAAGTTACTTAGAGCTGACTACGGTAAGGCTCTCGATTGTCTCGAGGACTCCATAAAGTGCGCAACAGATGAAAAATCCGGAGAAGTTGTCGCAAGTGATCTTTTTGATTACTACCGAAATACTATACCGCTTTATCAGCATGGTTCGGAAGTTGAACAACCAGATCCGGAGGAGAACGAAGTAATTAGAATGTTTGCAGAGGAACTAACAAAATTAGATGATAAGTTAAGCGTTCGTTATTCTCGAAAAGGTGTTTATGAAGCATATTTATGCATCAAAAACCCATTCGATATGAGCCAAAAAAATCTCCCCCCGAGCGTCATTAATCCAATTTTACAAAGGATAAATTTTAGTGGTAACATAGATTTGGGTCAATTGATTTTATCTTGTAGAAACAGCGAATCGATTATTTCAGAATTGAAGGAAAGTGGGATATCTGTAAATAAGAACAAGTTACAGAATCTTAATATGGAAGCACTCACAAGGATCAAGCAATTAATTAAAGATAATACCGATAACCCAATTTTTCGAAATAGTGGAAGCTTTGATATATCTTGGGCTGAAATGTACCATATACTTAGTAATGGTGGAAGAAACACGGATTTTATGGACGCATTCACTGAGTCAATCAAAGCTATGGGATTTGACGGAATCTCTTATAATGAGGGATGGAGTGCACAAAAGGAACCTCACAAGGTTTGGCTCGCTTTTAACCCTAACCAAATTAAAAGCACCTCAAATAATGGCAAATTCAGTACTAATAACGACAACATTTATAAAAGTTTGTAAAACTAAACCAGAGGGAATTATGGAAATCAGGAGTATTCAAAATGTCCATATTTCAATCAATATTCAAATCAATAAAGAAATTCAAAAATCAAATTGAGCAACTTGATTTATTCGCAGATTTCGATAAAGAGGTACAGAGAACCGGGACAGATGATGAAGTTATAGCCGGAAAAACTGTTACGAAAGACGGTAAGACCTACGCTTACGAGAGAAGTAAGAAGAACCCTCAAGTCCATAGACTGTTTAGACAAGATAAAGAACTACCAAAACTTGAGACTCCTGATTTATTTGCAGAGACAGAAGACTCAAACCCCGAGAAAGAAGCTACCAAACCAAGCCCAAAGTTCAAGTTCGTTCCAAACCATTCCGATCAAAATGAACAGGAAACAGATTTATTCGGCAATCCCACGATAAGCCAGGGTAAAATCTCTCTGCTTAACAAAAATGGAAAATTGCATTTAGTACTAAATAATCAGTCCAAAGAATTAGGGGAATCATTGATTTTAAGCAAAGAAAACTTGATCAATGAAACCAATCAATTTGATAAAAAGAGACTTGATACTGTCAACAGTTATATCGAAAAAGTGGAAAGTAAAATTAAACAGTTGAGTCAGACTGATTTAAGGAAGGAGGACATTCCCAAGATTGAAGAATCGGTTAAGGAAAACTTAAACGGACTGGAGTTATGGGGGAAATCGATTGAAGAGTACTATAAATTTTCTGATGCCGAGCCGAATATTAAGGAAATCGGGAATGAACTTCGGTCAAGATTTGAAACAACACTTAAGAGTGCCAAAGAGCTAACACAGGCGCAAGAAGAGCAGAAGAGGGCAAAGATACAAGCATCTTACCAATTCACATCCGAGGACAGGCTCAAGGCATTTCAGAAGCTATACGAAGAGGAAGGTATAAACCCCGAAAAACTCAATGATTTGGTAGATGGATATATTCAGTCGGGCAAAATGCCATTGACTGAAGAGATAGTCAGTGCCTTGAATGAGAAGCCAAGCATCCTAATTCGTAAAACAACTGCAGACCGGATTAAATCAAAGATCGCTGATTTTATTGATACATTCAATCTTAAAGGCGAACTGGTCGAAACTAAACCCGAGTTCATTAAAACTAATCCGACAGAACCGGAAATTATAACTGACGCAGGTGCGGAGGATAAACAGACGAATGAAGCCCCAACTCCTCCAAAGGATTTATATGGAAATCAATACAAGCTACTAAACTCAATCTCTCCGAAACCATTACATCAACTCGAAGAGGGTGATTATTTCAAGTTGAAGTCTGATGGCTTCATGGATTTCAATATAGAAGTTCTCTACAGAGCTCCAAATGGAGACCTGGCTGTAGCCCTATCCCACTACTATAAACAACATGGTGACATGATGGCGGATCCTGACATGATGGTATTAATAGATCAAAAGAATGGAACCGTTCAGGCTGCAACATTTCAGCAAGATGGAGCAATATTTAGACAAGGTGATGAATTTGGAGGAGGATACTATAAAGAAGTGTATCCCGGCTATCCGAATATGGATAAAGTTGATCTTACCCAAAAGAAGGAACAAAACCAATTCCTGACCCAGTGGTTGAAGAACATCAAGGAACAAGGTCACAAACTTCTCATCAACAAGGAAACGGAACAACCCGAACCAACAGAACTCTTCGAAGAACTTCCAAATAATAAAATTCGTGAAGGCGCTGATAAAGTCTTAATTTGGGGAGCGGAGGGGTTCACGGGCGGAGAAGCCAACAGACGGAAACATCGAGAAGAAATCAATAAACAAGTCTATGAGATTCTAAAAAAATCGGATGATGAAATCTCAGTAGCTGATAAAATTATCCTTGCTCAATATTCCGGGAAAGGCGGGACAGATGAAGTAAGTTTGAATGAATATTATTCAACTACAGGTCAAGCTAATTTTATGTGGCAGATGCTTGAAAAATTCGGTTTCAAGGGAGGAAGAATAGTGGAACCTTCATCCGGACCAGGTGTATTTCTACATACTGCTCCCGGAAATGCATTGATAACTGCGGTAGAGTTATCTCCGGTTTCTGCTCGAATTGCCAAACTATTACATGGTAAGACCCACGATATTATCAATAAAAGCTATGAGGAATATTACACTGATTCGAATGGTGAAAAAGTTGACGGGGTTATTGGAAACGCGCCATTTGGAGGCAGAGGAATTTCAGCCGGGTACGATCCTGAATTATCCGATTTAAAAAATGCAGAGCAATATTTCATTGAGAGAGGAATAGATCAGTTAAAGCCCGGTGGTGTAATGGCGATGATAGTTAATATCGGGATAATGGAGAACGGTAGTTTTGCATCCTGGCGTGCCGGAATAAATAAAAAAGCTGAATTTTTGGGAGCGATTAGAATGCCGATGGGGGCATTTTCTCATTCACATGCTCAAGTTACTACGGATATCGTGTTTTTTAGAAAACGACCTGAAGATGTCTCTAACCTTTTTATGAAATTAGGACATCAAGAAGGTAAAAAACTTTATGATAGCGGAGTAATGAATGCTGACTTTGTCTCGGGAAACTATTTTGAGAAGAATCCTGAATTAGCCCTTGGTGAAAAGAGTACCGGAAATTTCGGAAGAACCGCACAGAAAGGGCACCTGAATTACGAAGAACTTCATGCAGCTGGGGAGTTATTGAAAGGCGAAGCTCCTGATTATTCGGAATTGGTTGATTATGGAATAAATGTTAGTAACCTGGAAGAAAATTCACCTAAAGTTGGCGATGTTATTTCGCAAAATGGTAGAAGATACAGGTTTAACGAAAATCACAGATGGGAAAGGGCAGATGATCAAAGTTCTCAAACAGATTTATTTTTGAGTGATCGTGAAAAAGAAGCTATTGAAAAGTTGGGAATGAAACCAGATGAATTTCTTCGACTCAAAGAAAATCTTATCGAGGAAGGTATTGAGGTTTCACATGAAGTTAGAATGATTATTGGCGGTCAGGGAGCTCAAATAATCGATGATGAATTGAAAGAATTTTCAACAGTTCCTGTAACTCTTCGCGAAAAGCTTGAGTGTGCAATTGCAATCGGTATGACAATAAAACATTTTAAGATGAGGGGTAATCGTGAACGATCTCAATACGATGCCGCACTTTCAGAGAGGATCAAAGGTGCCTTGATTAATTTCGTGGAGAAATTTGGACTACCCGATGATCTAAGAAAGTATGCCGGTCGAGGAAAACAGAATGCGCTTATTCATTTCTTAGGAACTATAGACAAAACAGGAAAAGTAAGTAGTGATGTTCTTGATTCGTATGCTACGCCAACATCGAGTCGTAAAAGTTATAATTTTTCCAATGTCGAAGATATTGTTAAATACAATGAAGACAACCGTCAGAAAGGTTTATCACTTGTTGAGATACTTGACGCATACCAGGGTGAAAAATCTCGAATCGAAATTGCAAGAGAAATTGTTCAAAATGATAATATTGCGATTGATAGTGAACAACTTTTCAGACCTGTGTATGAAGTGCTAGCAGGTGAAGTGAATGATAAACTTGAAAAATGGGAGAGTTACTGCCAGACTATTGAAAACCAACTTAGACAAGAGGATATCTCCGATGAAGAAAGAGAAATTTTGCATGGTGTTAAAGAGAAATTACAACGCCAAATAATCGAATCAAAATCTCGTGCTGGTTATAAAGGCATTCCAGATCTTCCGATAAAAATGAAAGATGCCCGGGAGGAAATGTTTGATATCTCTCTATTAAACGAGTATCTTGAAGAATCCATACTGGGTTTATCTTCATCAATTGAAGTAGATAAATCAGGTAAATTCAATTTTATTGATCCTGAATTTGCTTTTGGCTATGACCTTTTCTACGCAAAATCATCTGAAGACCCATCAAAAAAGAAAAAGAAATCTAAAAATGATGGTTCGGATGTTTTCAGTCTCGAGGATGCCTTAGAGGAGGCAAGGGATCAGGCAGAAGAAAAAGAACAGATGAAGAGGGATAAAAGCGAACTTGATAAATTTTTGCGAAAGTACTATAAAGACCCAAATGATTCAAGTAAATTTCTCACTAATCCGTTGGAACTCGTTTTAATGAACTATTTAAACGGTGCACGAATTACTCTCACGGATCAATATGGTGATGAAACAAAGTCAAAACTAAAAGAATTGGAAGATGGTTTTCGTGATTTTCTTGACTTAAAAGAAGAGAGTCCAGAAATCGCAGCCAAGTACAATCGTAAGTTCAACAATTGGATGGATAAAACCTTTTCAGACTCTGTAATTGAAGACATTGATAAAATAGATTTTGACAAAGAATTAATCAGAGATGGAAAAGAACCATTAAAAATTCGTGATGCCATTGCCCCAAATCAGTGGGAATCAATTCGGAGAATGTTAGACCAAGGAAAAGGGATGCTTGCTCATGGTGTTGGAGTTGGCAAAACATTTCAAGCAATTGCCATTGCACTAAAGATGAAGCAGGAGGGTAACTCAAAACGACCTTTGATCGTCACGCCAAAGTCGGTTCTTCTGAATTGGGAGGATGAGATTAATAAATGGACTAAAGACACAAACATTTTAATTGTTGGCTACAAGAAAAATGCAAGAGGTGAATGGGCGGAAGAGAAACCCTCAGAGAAACTCATGAAACTGTATGATATCATAAATAACGGAGATCAATATGATATGATACTTATGACCAGGGATATATTCGATGGAATTAATTTCCGCAAGGAGACTAAAAAACAAGTGATCACTGAATTAGTTAGAAAATATGTCTCGATAGATCGGACTAAACTGACAAAAAAGGAAAAGAAGGATGTTGATAAGAAGATTCAGCAGCTGGAACAGATGTTTACTGAGGCTATGCAATCAGAGACTAACTCATATCAGGGAATCACATTTGAAGATTTAGGAATTGATTTGATCATCCGGGATGAGGCTCACGATAGTAAGTCTTTGTTGAAGCCGATGTTACAGGATGATGTTAAAGGGGTCTCTTCCGGGAAAATTAGCAACAGAGCAATGAATAATTACATCGCAACAAAACTTATTCGAAATTCAAATAATGATAAAAATGTGTTTTTACTAACTGCTACTCCGATTAGTAATTCTCCCGTTGAAATATTTAATATGATCCTTCCGTTTGCGGAGTCTGAATTAGAGAAAATTGGCATAAAGAATATGGATGATTTTATAGATCGGTTTGCCCGTACAGAGGAACTACCCACTGTTGATGCTGATGGTCGTGTTTTAAACATGAAAAAATTTGCCGGCTGGAGTTCAGGTGATGTTCTTCGAAAGATCTTCTTCAGATTTGTTGACTACAAAACGCATAAGGATGTGAGAGGTGTAACGGTCAAATTTCCTATGGAAACACCCAATCATGTATTTACCACACCGAATGAGGGTCAACAATTGCTTTTAGATCATTGCCGAAATAGACTTTGGGCTTGCAGAGTTTTGAGTCGCTCTAAAATGAAAACATTAATAGGACAAAAAGTAAAAATAACTGATAAGCTTGTTAAATCACTTGAAAAAAACTTCTTTGATGATCCAAATCCATTAGATGAGGCAATAAAAGCAGGTGCAATCGATAAAAAAGAAGAGCTGGAAATTAGAGCACATTTCAAAGAGTATGTTAGCACTTTCCTATCACTTAATCGGAACCCTGATCCTCAAGCAACACTGAATACAGATGGATTCTTTAAGATTCAAACAGATATGTTAAAAGCAACTGGGGATCTGGATTGGTATAGAACAGATCGCTCAGATTATGGCTTAAAGATTGACGAATCATTTATCCAGTCTCATCCTGATAATCAAAAGCTTCAAATTCTTACTGACACTGTACAAGCTGCACATCAATCGGGTGAAAAACAACTAATCTTCGCCGTGAACAAAAATCTGCATTACAAGATAAAAGAGATGCTTGTAAGCGCCGGGATACCAGCAGAGGAAATTGTAATAGTGAACGGAGATGAGGTAAAAGAATCTGACGAACGACTTAAAATTAGTAAGGAGTTCAACTCGGGTAAATACAAGGTAGTTATAGGCAATTACGCCACAATGGGTGAAGGTTTGAATTTTCAAAATGGAACTTCAAAAATTCACCATCTACAAACCACATGGAATCATTTACCAGTTCAACAAGGAAACGGCAGAGGCATCAGACAGGGTAATCCAAGAGATTCGGTTGATACATATTATTATCTCGCAAAAGGTTCTGTGGATTCTTTTATGAATCAAAAGATACTGGATAAACGAAATATGGTTGATTCTTTTGTTCGAGGAGAAGGAGACTGGGAAGATGATATTTACATGGATTCAGATCAAATGATAATCGAAACTGCTCGAAATCCTGAACAAGCCGCAAAACTGCTCGAACTTCAAAGAGCAACAAGAACGAGAGTTCAGGATGCGAAACTTAAAGAAAAACAACTTCATGCTCTGGCAAGATATTTCAGAAACAAAAAAGCCATGAGTCTTATCAAGGATTCAGAAAGTCAGGTATTCAAACATATTGCAAAAGATAATGGTACGATTGAAGAATTTCTATTATCAACTGGGAGTGAGTTAGCGGGTCATTTAGGATCATCAAAACCTCCTATAATTGATGTTTCTCACAATCTCGTTATTCCAATAAACAGTATGGTAGAAATTGGTAATGAACTTTATCAAATAATTGGTACCGACAAAAAAGGGGATGTTAAAATATTGATGGATAATCACATCAAGACATATTCATCTAAAGAAGTCGCCAAATCCATTAATGATGGAATTTGGAAAATTCCGAGTGATAGCACAAAGAAAATGACTGATAAGCTCCGATCATTCGATCGCTATCAGCAATTGATAGAGTATCTCTCTCTTTTTAGTGAGGGTGATCTCACGCCTGAACAGAAAATGATAGTTGAAGCTAAAGTTAAAAACATTCTATCTGACCCAAAACATCCGGATCACAAATGGACTAAATTTTTGTGCAGAACAAAAGAAATTAATTCTGATAATGTTATCACAACAGAATATACGCTATTTGATAAGTCTGAATTTGAATACAATAATAGGGCAAGAGAGAAGCAAGGTAACCAGAAATATGAAGTTGTCCTACCTTATGATACCGAGGTAAGGGATTATGTTTCTAATATGACTTATGATGAGTTTAAAAAGACACCTATCGCAGACAAGTTTAGAATTAATTATTCAGCAATCGATTATTACAAAACAGTATTTCTTGAGAAAAACCGCAAGACTGCAAAACTTGATCATACTCCTGTCTCAACAAAAAAGGATTTGATGGATTTATACATCAGTGGAAATCCCTTTTTTAAGGCAAAATCAAAAAACGATAAAGAGAGGATGAACAAAAAAATAAATGATATTCAAAGCGATATCAAAGATGGGTTTTATCAAAGATACGCCCAGTTACTGAAGGAAGGTTTATTACCTCAGATTGGATTTCAGTTAAAGGGTACAAGGGTTTTGAAGTATGGAGGATGGTACGGAGATGTATGGACGAAGGCAGATTCAGATTCTTTGAAAGACCCACATTTAATAGATGATGATGTACTTTCGAAATTGGAATTCATCGATTATCATCTCGGTAGTGATTTGACAGACCGATTGAAGAAACTGATTAATAAATGAATTTAATTATTGATCTCAATGAGTTATTTTACAATTGAAACAAATAGAATTAGGAATGGTATGGAAGCAATCGCCAATAAAACCAAAACTTTATTAAAGGTACTCAGTAGGGTGGAAAAGGGAAACGGATGGTATAAAATGTTAGGCGGGTATTGGGAGTTAATATATCCAATGTTCGTGAAATACTGTCCAGATGATCTTGCGAATTACGAAAGACAATTGACGCTCAAACCCGAGCACTTCAACAATAGAGTTGCAGAACAATTAGATGCAGGAAATGAAGAGGAGAACTATAGAAATGCAGTAAATTACATGAACTCAAGAATATCTGAAATGTACAGTCCGCAAGATATTCATCTCATTGATATGGGAAATGATGAAATACTTGCATATTTACCTAACCAAGAGATCGATCAATCGGAATACTGGGGACGAGGCTAACCCCATCTCCGGGTCGTTTCACTATAAATTAAGAGGGCTATTCACAATGAACAATGAGAAAAACCAAAATTGATCAAGATGTTGCAGAAAAATATCAAGAATTCGTGTCTAAATTTCCTCAATCCCATTTTTTTATCAAGGAAATTTACTCACTCGCCAAACAAATAAGAAATGAATGTCAACAAGATAGATTATCTTTCAGTTGGCTTTATTTCTTCTCACTTAGTATCAAATTCGAAACGGAGTATAAAGGTCTCACCACAGCAGAGATCGCAAAGCTTGAGGGAATGAACCCTCGAAGTATCCAACAACTCAAAACTCGCTCCCAAGATTATAAGAGATTTCCTCAACGGTATCTAATAATTTGAAAAAAATCACATAAAAAATGAATTTTGTCCAAAAAGTGAAAAAGACGACACAATTTAGACTTATTGTATTCCCTAAAATTGCATTAGAGATTAACAGTAGGAATGATGGACTTCAAATTTTTTGTACCGGCTTATTTGATAAAAAGCGGTACCGGCAGAGATAAACGGACTATAAAAGTTGGCGGACGGATTACAACAAGTGATCCGGACTCTGACGGCGATATAGTACTAACTGACGGGCTTGACTTTTCTCGATTTACGGGTGGATTTGGTAAAATAAAATACGAGCATGATACAGAAGTCTTAGCCGAGCCAGACAACATAATAGGATTTCCAACATCCGTTGATGTCGGGTCCGGTTTTGTTGATTTCGAGGGCGATCTGATAGATTTTTTTGATGTGCCGGAAGATCAACTGTCAAAACAGCAGAGGACTGCAAAAAGTGCTTACGGTCTTTTCAAGGCAATTGAGGAGTATAACCAAACTCACCCTGAAAACCCACAGAAAATTGGCTGGAGTATTGAAGGCAAATTCAATAAAGACGACAAAAAGTCAAACATCATCCCTAAAGCTCTCATCACCCATGTTGTTCTAACTACCAAACCTGTTAATATGCATACATACGCCGAACTAAGAAAGAGTCTTGAAGTAGGTTACTCAACGGATTCTGCTAATAAAACCGGATATGGGGCAACGAGACTTGAATCATTAGATCAAACACTAAAGATTCTTGTACAAGAAGAGAGCACAAATAAGTTTTGGAAAGCTCTTTCAAAGACGAAAGCAGAAAGTACTGTTGAGGAGTTCACTGCAGTGAATGAACTCGGCGATGCTAATTTTTATGCTGAGGGTGGGATCCCTGAAGAGTATGATGAAGATATCAGACGCGAATTTGAACTGGTGAAGTTCATCGGTACAAAGGGTAAAATTCCAAACCCTGCAACGGTGGTTAAATCCCAGGTTAATAACCTTGAGACTTTGAATAAGAACAAGACAAGAGCAATTCTTCGCAGGTTAAATGAGAAGTGTTTCTTCGGAAATGCCGAAAACATTCCCGTTGAATTTAATGGAGTTCTTGCACAGTTCAACAAGAGAGTAAAACGCCCTTCAGAGAATATCATCGATCTTAAAGGGAAAAGAATCTCCCTTGAGATACTAAATCAAGCCGGTAGAATCATTGAGGATAACTTTGGTAATCCTGAAAATCTCAAGGCTTGGATGTCGAATGTAGCATTTACCGACCATGTAGATGGACTTCTCGCAGAGAAAAGGTTAATGTTGGGAGGAAATGTTGACATACAGTCAATCGCAGTTTCCGCTCGAAATTTTAAACTCGCAAATGGCGGTGGTGGTATCGAGACTGACATTATGCTCAAGAAGAAAGGTGAAGTACATCTGAATGATCTTCATCCGAAACTTAACTCTAACAAAACTGCCTTCGCTGCTACATCTGATAAATGCCCAGCAACTTTAAGCGGTGGAACATTTACATGCACCCCCGAGGATGATGCACTCTCAACCCTTCCAGAAGGACTTTACGACTATGTTGCAATCCCAATCAACAAGTATGGTGCAGGAGTTGGATTCGAAGTAAAAGGTGTAGCAACTACCGCCGGAAAGAAAGTGACTTTCTCTATTGCGGATAACGGTTCATCACCGGGTCAAGTCGCATCAGCGTTCGAGATTTATCGTAAACCAAACAGCAATTCTGCTTTGACGGCTTACAGATACTTAGCTACATTCAAAGCCAGTGCATCCGTTATGAAAGATGATGGAGAACATGTGCCAGGGACAAGTTACGCATTTGTTTTTGATTGGGATCCTGAACAGGTAGTTGACTTCAAACAACTTTTACCTCTTGTAAGGATGCCACTTGCCACGGTTGAAGACTCGCAACAGTTTCTGTACAAATTGTATGGGACACCGATTGTTTTCAATCCAAACAAAATCGTAGTTCTCAAAAATGTTGGCAGTACACCTTGGGAATAATTAAAGGTTAGCCCTATCTGAGTGGGGGTAGTTTCAATTGGTTTTTCTACTCCCGCTCATTTTTAATTCGAAAGAGAAATTTCAGAATGAATATAAAGTTCAAAATCCCATTTTCACAGATATTAAAAACAAAGTTCCCCGAACTTAATGTAATCGAGACCCTACTCCCGGAAGGTGAGTATGTCAAAGAGGTTACCAAAAAAAACCAGGGGGTACTTCATCATTCTGCGAGTATGTCAATCAGATGGCTTAAAGATGTCTGGACTGCTGATGGGAGAGGACCGATTTCAACTGCATTGGCGATAGAACCGAATGGAGATGTCTATATTTTGTTTGATCCCAATTATTGGAGTTATCACACAGGAAGAGGGCAATGGGTTGATAAGTTCAATGTCGGATGTGAAATGGCTAATGTCGGTCCTGTAAAACTAAAAGATGGGAAATAGTTCTGGAATTATCCGATTTTTAATTATCCTTACACAGGGAAGGTCATCGATTTAGGACACGACTATAGAGGTTGTGGAAGATACTGGGCAGCATATACAGAAGAGCAGTTAATCACAGCGGCTAAAGTATATGCAGTTGTTTGCAAACATTTTGGGATTCCTCCTGAATATCTCGAAACTTTTGATTTCAAACCGGAATATGCCAATTTCAATGGTATCGTAGATCATCATGATCTTTATCTTCAAAAGGCTGACACTAGTCCGGTATGGGAAGCTCAGCGCTTCGAAAAGCTTCTTAAAGAATTTTATTCAAAACTTTAACTATTAAAATGGAGAAAACTTACATGAAATCAGCAATTGTCAAATTATTATTTGTGGTTCTCATGATCACATTTGTTCCGCTAACTACACCAGCTCAATTTGTCTTGAATGCATTGCCTACTCAGTATGCAAACGGAGTACAGTATAAATTCAGCGGAAAAGTAGATAGTCTTTCCACAATCTATTCCAAGACTTTCCCCCTGATGGTGAGCGCGGACAGTATTAAACTTAATGTGGGTCGTAAACTCACCAGTGCCGGCACGCCGAAAGTTTCAATTGTATTGCAAGGTTCTCTTGATAACACTAATTGGGACAGTTTATTAACTTTTTACACATCTGACTCCTTGAAAACATATTCATCTAAAAAAACCGGAACTACCTCGATTTACCCGAATTATCGATTAAAAATGTATGGGACTGCCGGGAATCGAAAAGATGTAACATTTGAATTTTATCTCTACACATGGTATCGTAAGGAATATTAAACATGTATGTGTTGATAAATCCCAATCGAAGATTGGATTCTTATATTGTGGAAAAAGATGTAAACGATGGTAAAATCACATTCGATGAAAACGGGAGGGCGCCTCTTGATTGTTCAGAACAAAAAGCTAAAGAATACGCAAGCATATTTGATGCGGAGTTATCAAAAGAGGAATCTAAAATACCAGAAAATGAACCTACTCCGTTTGAACCGAAGCAATCACTCAAGAGAAATCAAAAGACAAGATGAAATTTAATTTTGGGACATGGTTAATTGATCAAGTAGAGTTTGTCAAGACATTCTTTGTCGGTTATAATAAACCTTCGATGAAGCGGTTACTTTCTTTTATAGTGGTATTGGTATTTGTCTACCATTATTCAGTAGTAGCCGCGAAGTCTTTAGAAATTGTTGATATTCCGCTTAACTGGGCAACACTTATAGCAGGGATCATAGGACTTGGCATCCTTGATAAAGTCGCAGGGAATAAAAAATCTGATACTTAGAGAATAAGATGAGTAATAGACTCCATAACTTTATTCGGGACCCAAGCAGCAATGAAGCAAATTTACAAATCAATACCACAAACAATTTCGATTAACGAGAGTTCTCTCGGCACTTCAAAAACAATAAAGATTACAATTATTGGCGAAGATGGGAAATTTATCCTTGACCATTTATCCAATCCGATTAAGGATATTATTCTTAATGAGTATGCGGGGATTTACTCAAAGGAAATTACATTCCACCAAAACACCCCAGAACAATATATTCGAGTCTATTTTCAATCGAATGATACAATAATCTTACCAAAATATCACCCGGAAGATTATTCACTAATAGACCTTCCCGGATTAGCGCAGACTTCCGAATTAGTACCTGTAGGATATTTTCTTGACTTTGTCCTCGCGTCGGGAAGTAAACTGGATATCGCACTCACAAAAGGAATTCAAGCTTATCTTAGTGAGAATCGAGCTGGTATTACCAGTATTCTAAAGGCAGCCGAATCAGAACTTGAACAAAAAACCAAATTATACTTTTCAGAGCGAACCCTCATCGAGAAGAAAGATTATTTCTTTGACAAGTTCACCAGCCATTTATGGCAGTTTGTTGTTCAATACCCTCCAATTGTAGAATTAGTTGATTTTTCACTAAAGATTGCAGATCACCCAATAATAGAAGTTCCGAAAGAACTGTTCGTGTTTAATCCGTTAGAAGGAGTTATTGAATTTCTTCCAGTACCAACGGGTGCTACAACAGGCTTATACTCTATGTTGCTCCAGAACTTTGGGGCTTTTGGGATGTCGATCATGTATGGAGGCATTGAAAGGATTCCTTGTTTCTTTCATGCGACTTATAAAACAGGAATTTTTAACGCTTTAACCGACAAGAGCGAAAAAGAAATGATTCGTCAGCTTGTATCTCGAAGAGCACTGGTTAAACTTCTGCCCGTAATCGATCCAGGGTTCAGACAGACCTCTCGTACAGAAGGGATTGATGGAGTGAGCAGCTCACGCAGTTATGCAGGTGACAGGTTTCTAAATATCTTCCAACAGCAAGAAGAAGAAACATGTAAATATTTAATGCAGAAATACGGGAAAAACTTTGAATTAATAATTCTTTAGGAATCATGATGCAGAATAATAACAACAAACTCATTTGGATCATCGGCGCTATAGTTTTACTCATAGCAGGCTACCTCCTCCTCAAGCCAAAGGAAGAGCCAAAAATCACCACAAAGACCACCCATACGGAGATAACTGAAAGTAATCTCAAAGAGGGGACAGCGGATACAACGCAGAAACAGGGATTGCCCCGGACGGAGATAAAATATGTTTATGTAGATCGCTACATTAAAGTGCCTGAAAATGAGATTACAAATTTCAAGGATTCATCCCAATTCGATACAACGGTTACAAGTGACAGTCTCACAATTAGATTGACCGGAACAACATTTCCTGCAGTGGACAGTCTCAAGTTCGATATTAAAGCCGTGCTCCGAGAGGTTTATACAAACCGTGTTGATTCATTTTTTGTGTTCAAAACTGATACTTTACAAATACTCAAGACGATAAAAGATGAGAGTATCGTTGAGATAAAAAACCCTTGGTACAATACTTTTTTGGCAGGAGCTGGTACAATATTGCTCATTGGTTTAGGCATTGTTGCAGCTGTAGTTTTCTAATTCAATCTATCAAATAATCACTCTAAAAGAATTATCCTATGACTATTACAAATGAAATATTCCTTACTGCAATCGGATTAATAGCTTCTATTATCGGCTGGCTCATTAAAGATCGATTCAATTCGAAAAAAGAGGCAGCTGAGATGGCACTTCGAAACGCGAAAGAACATCAACAACTTGCAGAAAAAGCAGCGGAAGAGAACCGAAATATTCAACTGAATTATAAAGCCCGATTTGATAATCTAACCAAAGTCGTATATGATAAAATCGAGGAAGTCAAAGTGGAGAATCATTCTTCTGTTGAGAAGCTCGATAAAAAACTCTCTTCACAACTTGATAAACTACGAGAAGACTTGTCCAATTCGTTTGAGAAGCAAAATCTAGATGTGACTAATCAAATTGACAAGGCTTTCTCCGGCCTCCAGAAGACACTGGATCTACTCATAAGTAAAGTTGATCAAGTCGATACCGCACAAAGAGAATTGGTGAAAGAATATTTACCGGGTCTTCAGATGTCGAAAAATCAAGCGGATCGAAAACTAAGAAGTAGCAAAACAAGAGTTGATTAATGTCACTTGAAATAATCGATCCCAATATTGAGGATCTGATGAGTATATATGGGATGGAATTTACCCATAAAGAAGGGTATTTGTGTAGTTGTGTAGGAGAAAATAATGGTGTACCGAAATCAAGATGCGGCTGTGAAGCCGGTTACAGATACAAAACTCCAATTACTTTTTTTGGTATTAAAACGACAAGGCGTTCGCGATTTGATCGTTCTGCAGCAGGTATGATGCCCGATGTTACAGCTCAACTTACTATTCCAAAATATTACAAGGGAGTGATTCAACCGGTATGGAAACTCATAACACACGGTGATCTGATTACAATTCCAAATAAAACGATGGTGAAAACAGATGTTCTAACCAAAGGACGACGGGATAAAATCTTTGATCATGATCTGCGAGAGATACTTGAAGTGAGTCGATTAGGTAGAATTTATTCTTCCCCCGATGATTATTCGGTGGATCTCAATTCTCGGGTCATCACATGGAATGAATTAGCAGAAGGGATTCCTCAATTAGATCAATCATACTCCGTAAAATATATCTGCACTCAGCAGTATATTATTTTTGAAGATGAACCCTTTGATCGAGGCGGAGACGGAGAAGATCTCCCAAGAAAACTCACTTTATTGGTAAGAAGATACAGAGAGAGTATGGAAACAATAAATCCACTTGACGGATTCAAATACAATGATACACTTTAAGGTATGAAATGAGCAGACACACATTTTTCAATCGAATCAAAGATGTAATTCTAAAAGCATTGCCCGCTCACGAATCACAGATGCCCGATAATCTTCCACGAATGCCCTCACAACCGCCTGAAACGGAGGTGGTAGTAGAAGAACCAGCACTTCAAAAAATCAAAGCTCAATTGAAGCAAACTTCAAAAATTAGCGAAGAGATCACAAAAGAACAACTCAATTTTGAAGCAAAAACATATCAATTGGAAGCAATGCAACAGAATGCGCAGTTCAGAAGAGACATTGTAGGGATAATCTATATGAATAAACTTACAAAAGAACAGCATCTATCGGAGAGCTCGATGATCTTGAATGTTCCACAGATCATTGTAAAGATCAAAGCAATTCAAGCAACCAAGGGAAGATATTCCTTAAGTAATATCCCGGGGATATTACGAGCGACAGTTATCATAAATAGTCAAGATGATGTAGAACCGGTAATTACATCATTTGAAAAGAAGGGATATAGAATCTGGGAACACAATATTTTCAATCTTTTCGAGAGTGAGAAGCCCGGGTTTAAGGAGTGCTTGATTCGAGTTCATAGAGGAGAGGGAGATAACCTGATAAAAGAGGTTTCATTAATCACAGAAGAAATGTATCAAGCCAAAAACTATTTTGGCTACTCACCTTCAGATTTAGAGGAAGATGTTTTAGCTCGTTTTAATCTATTATCTCAAGATGAGGATATTAAATTACGGGATAAATTTCTTTCAGCAATAAAATCGAATATGGAGATGTTTTACGAGGATAACGGAAAAGTGGAACCCACAGCTGATGATGCATCTACCGGGGCAGATGGGACACCCGACAATTCAAGTTTCAAAAATAATCCGCCTAATCCAGCGAATCCTAAAAAAAGCAACTCGATTTCTTTTTCAGATCTCTTTCCAAATCTCGGGATTCGTTCCCTTAGAGAGTCTTTAAAAGCTATTTGGCAACCGATTTCCGCCAAGTTTAGCAGTTCGTCTGAAGAAAAACCTAATAGTGATGAATTAGCTATTGCGATTGAAAGAATTCTTTCGTCCATTGTTACTCCGGTAAAAGATGATCATAAATCATTGACAAAATCTATAAGTCAAGATAACATTTTTATGCAAATCAAAAAGAGCCATTTAACGACAAAACCACCTAAACGCAGAAATAAATTAATTTCTCGTTTAGCCGATAATATTCGAGAGCATGAAACCGAAGTATAAGCTATCCTATGAAATAGAGTATAGCGCATTAAAGGATTTCGTTAATCTTATTCCGGAAAGACTTCAACAGGTAGTCGGGGAATCAGTTGAGACAGCAGGAAATTATTTTGTCATGGAGTGGATAAAAACTGCCGAAGGAAAATTTAGACATTCACAGGGGGGATATGCAAGAGGAATCCAAGATGGAACTATGTATCCATATATGGGAAATCCCCTTGAATTTAAGATCATTCATACTGAAAAATACGCCAAGTATCTCGAAAACGGTGCTGATCTTAAGAACATGCTTTCGACCAGCCAAAAAGTAAGAGTAAACAAAAACAATGAAAAATATCTTGTAATCCCATTTAGTCACGGGAATCCGAAATCTGTAACAAAACAACCCATGCCAAAGGCTGTTTATTCAACCGTCAAGAACATGACCCCCAGTTACATCACCGGCAGATACAAAGAGGGTGTACAACAAGGTGCAGAATCATATGAGGAAGCACAGTTTATGAGGGCGAACAATAAAGTCAAAACTTCACGAAATGCGTACAAGTGGGGTCAGCGACTTACAGAAAAGATGTTGATAGAAGCCGGAATAACTGATGAAGCAGAAAAAGCAAAATATATTGGAATGTACAGGTTTGAAAAAAACCCTTCAGTTGTACGCCACATATTTGCTACTCAAGCTTCAAAACAGAGAGGAATAAAACCTCAAACTATTCGAGCACAAAACACATCCTCAAAAATATTGACTAAGTTTATCAACCCGACTACAAGCTCACGATCACACAGCAATTATATCACTTTTCGTGTAATGAAAGAGGGACAAACAGGATGGGAAATTAAACCAATGGGGATATTACACGAAACTATTCAGAGGACAGAGGGCAGAGTTAAAGAAATTATTGCGGAAGGTGTTCGTCTGGCAATGAAAGATATATAAAAAAGCGAAAAAGACGACACAACAGTACCTACTATCCTTACATAAGTTACGCTTGTATTATTTATTTAGTTTGCTACTCTGTCAACTACCGAGAGTAATTTATGCCGGTCTCTGCACCAATAAACTTAAGAATTGAAGCCACTGGATTTGGTTGTGAACTGACACTTTTCTGGGATTTCCCAAGTGTACTTCCTGCTGATTATAAAACCTATGTTTTTAGACGAAGTGGGAGCGAACCAACAGAGCTTGAAATTGCATCATACTTCACAAACATCGACAATCTCGCAAACTACAATTACAATGGATTAATGGTGTTTGATGATCTGGAATCTCCTGAAATAAACGCATTATTTGATTACAGAGTGTTTAACGACATCACATATCACTATAAAGCAGTCATACGAGACGAAACAACCAAAGAATACAGTAACCCAAGCCTTTGCAAAATCAGTGGAGTACCGCAAAAAAAACTAAAGGTAAATGTCAAGGACGGGAAGAAGATAGTGACAACTGCGATAACAAAGATGTTTCAAAATCTTACAGATGCGGACGGCAGGAAGGTGAATCTCGCAAAGGATATCAAAATAGTTCAGAACTTCGCAATTGAACAACTTGCATTGAATTATGTGATGATAGAGCGAGTAAATGGTAGTAGCTACCAACAATTTTGGGGTCAACAGTATAAAATCGGTGGAAGTGGAGTGACATTAGGAGATTATGATATTGATGTCATCAGAGCAACATACTTAAACTGGGAAGTAAGTGACCGTCGGGATAGAGTTGCTAATATTTTTCGAGCGAATAAATTCTTTTTGATTTGGTTGATAAAAGCCCTGGGCGCTGTTGATGTTAAAATCTCAATTGAAGGGGATTATTATAATCCTGCTCTGCACGGAGCTGATCACACCGGATTTAGCATAATTTTCAATTTGATAATAGAAAACAAAGCTTTTATTCCTGATATACCAATCGAAGAGATCACGACAATGATTTCAGTAATGGAAGAGTAAAATTCAAACAGAAAGGACATTATATGTCAATCACAATTAACGGAAAAACATTCTTTTTGCCCGGTGTTTACGGTACCCAAGAGGTAGTGAACCTTCAAGGAAATAGCCTTCCGGTATTCAACGGATTATTGATTGTTGGCGAGGCCAAGCAAGGAATCGGGTTTGATGGTGGAAATGGTGGTAATGTAATAAAGTCATTTTCAAATGTTGAGGATGCAAAGCAGTTCTTCGGAACCTCGGACTTGGTAAACGCCATGGCAGAAGCTAAGAAAGGTGGGGCTGGTGTTATAAACCTTCTTTGCATAAATCCACTGACCCGAGCTGAGAGCAAACTTACAGTTGATGCCGGAGCGACAACTTTAATAAAGTTCAAACCAAAATCTTACGGAGCTGCGGGCAATGACCATAAAGTTAGTGTTACAGTCTCAACTAATGTTGTTACAGTGGAAATAACCAAGGCAATTAACACTGTCCATCTAACTCAAAACACAACCAATTCAACAGTGTTGCTCGATGTGGAATCAACAGATGGATTCAATGTTGGTGATACAGTCTATTTGATCGACTCCGATACTTCTGCTGAACCAGCTTCAAAGACGGTTGTGTTAATCGACAAAGTTAATAAGAAGATCAAAATTAGTAGTGCTTACGCAACATCAACCGCAACAGCTAAATATTCCAGACTCTACAAACTGGATGTCGCAAATAAATTCTCGAAAGTAATGGATAAAACAAGTCCGACTTTCCTGAATGATCTTGTAAACTTTGTAAACTCAACAAATTTCCTTGAGGTTACAGAAATAAACAACGCCGCAGATGTTTCAACTCTCGTTACTCAGGGTGGTTTGGTCGGATTGATCACCGGTGCGACGAAAGGAACTTCACCTGCAGGCGATATTGTCGCTACTGCATTGATGGGTAAAATTGAGCAACTTCTCGAAGAATGGTCAAATGTTACCCGGGGGAGAATCAGGCTTGTAAATCTTCTTTGGAAAGGTGTTACACTATCGGAGTTAACCACCTGGAAAGGTGTAGTTCAATCACTTCGTACGAAAGACTACTCAATTCAACTAATTGTCGGTGCAGCACTGGGAGATATTTTACAGGATATAACCCATGCTTCCAGCCCAATCACAAGAGCTAAAACGATGAATAATCAAGATGTTATCTATGTTGGTCATGGAATCGATGGAAAGCCGGCATACTCATCGTTAGCTCCATATATAGCCGGGTTACTTTCGGGTTCAAGCGTGAAAAAGAACATTACAGGTGATTATGTGCCGGCGATTACTGTAGAAAAGACTTTCGGCAGATTCAATTCTGATGAAGCGGAGCTTTACATTCGAACAGGGGTGATTATTCTTGTCTCCGACAAAAACGGATTCAAAATAGCACAAGGCATTAACACCTTCCAAGATCAATCTAAAACATGGACACAGGACGGAAACGCCACTTACCTCATCCAACAGCGTCAGATCGTTGATTTTATTTATGAAGGCTACAGAGAGGCGATGTTACCGCTTGTAGGCGCTGATGTAGTAGATGAAACTTCGGCAGCTGCTGTAGGAATTGGTATTCTTCAGAAATATTCCGGAGATGGATTTTTGAGTAGCTCTGCTTCACCGAATTATCGAATTCAGAACGCTTACAGAGAAGGAAATGCAATAATTACTGAACCTGAAATCATCCCACTTGAAACGACTGATTTTGTCGGATTCAAGATGAGAGTTCTCATCCCTAATTAATAATAAGGAATTTACACAATGTACGATAATACATATCACGATCCTGTCAATCCGGGACAAATAATCGTCAGCAACTCAGGTATTTATCACAGATCATTCGCCGGAGCGGATTTAATCTTTGATCTTGTTGATCCTGTTGCAGGCAGTTTAATTGCTCGGGGTATCGGTGCAAACTGGAACGATGGGGCACAGCAGATGCCGGTAATGGAATGGGGAGAAAGAGTTGCTACGGAAATCGTTACCGGAGCCCAGAACCCGGGTCAGATCCAGATCACATCTATATATTTCCTCGGTCTAAATGATAACCTCGGTAGTTATTCGAACCTGAGAGAGGATAAAGAATTTATCGGTATGATTAGGATGTCTCGACAGGCAGATCCCCTTACCATTGCAGCTCTCAAAGTCACTGATGTTTTTATCGGTATGAAGATTGCGAACAACTCAGGTGGTTTCTCTGCACAACAGATGTACATGAGAAATTTTGCTCTCATTTACAGAAAAAGAATCACAGGAGCGCAATGGAAGAAATATAATCCAAGTTCGCCCTATCCAGCAAGCATTACACAGTAAAAAGGAAAATTCTAATGTCACAGACAGTTGTTATAGAAACCGAATTTGGACGATTTGAATTTCGAGTGAATGAAACCGTACAGGATAAATTCAAAATTAATTCCGAGGCAGTAAATCTTTACGGAAGAGGTGTCGAGGGATTTACTGAGCTCGAAGAGTTAATCGAAACCAAGTGTGCACAATATTTGAAATTCAACATTGATCGACTTGGCGAAAATGAATCTTCCGATTTGGTTGACAAATGCAACTCATTAGATACTTCTGAAACAGAACGATGGGAAGCTGCGAGAAAACTTGTTGAGGGAAATGCTTATTGGAACAGTTATTCCAAACTATTAGCCGAGAAACAAAATTTATTCGCTTTTGCGAGATTAAAAGTTCTTTGTGTCTCAAAACCTGATAACTATGACTTCTATAAAGCGAGTGAACAAGAAGTGAATCAGCTAATCGATTATTTGGAGCAACAGAAAGTCTTTTTTCGTCAACAAGCAGGATTCTGAACTATTATCTCTGATTCTCCAGAGTGAGGAAGAGAGGAACCTTAATCCCAAATTCAGAGAGAGGGTTGAGCAACACAGGATAAGCATTCGGATTTGGTGGAAGAGAAAATATGGATACTCTTCCACCGATCCTCGTTATCTCAATGCAACTGAATCAGATATGATACAAGATATGTTCGAGGATATTGTAGACAGGTTTATCAAAGACCCTGAGCGAAACAGAAAAGAATTTGAAGCATCAATCTCGAGTGTGCCAAACGCAGATGAATTAATGGCTCAAGACTTTAAAAAAGAATTGGAAATCTTAAAAAGTGAAGGGTTCGATATGCAGAATTTACTTAAAGATTTTCCGTTCGACGAGTGATCTTAAAATGAGATTAAATAAACGGTAATCAGACTATGTGACCAACGAAAGATAAACATGGAAGAAAGTTTAGTAGTTAGCATTCGTGCAAGAATTGACGCCCTGATGGGTGTGGCGGAAGTGGAGAATGAATTAAAATCACTCAATGATCGAGTTAATGATTCTGCCCCGCTTGAGTCGGTGGAGAAAATGAGAAATTCGCCATTATACAAAGACCTTGCAAAGAATGTTGATCCGACATCGCTTGCAGATTTTCAACAACAGTTGAGTGACCCCGCAAAATTTTTAATGCAAGATATTACAGGTGATGCAATTGATTTTCAGACAAAAATAAATCGATACTATGGTCCTGGTTTGTTGCCCAAAAATCAATGGTGGGGCAGAAAAAGAAAAGCAGATGAGTTTTTGGATCGAGCAGGAGACGGACTTCAAAATTTTGTAGAAACAGCAGAGAAAGAGTTACTAAGTGGCAATTTGTCAGAAGAGGAAAAGAGCTTACGAAAAGCTGAGTTAGCAGCTATTAGAGAAGCTTTTGAAGACCTCACCAAAAAACTTGTTTCAACTTTTGACCGCTACTTCGACCCGAACAAGAATGTTGGCGATCCATCACTTAACGAGCTGAATAAAGGCACTGGTTTCTTGTCCAATATTGAAAATGTCGCGAAAATGGTAGTGGGAAGTTTGATGGTTGGTCCTGTTGCACAGCAGGCATTAAAAAACTACTTACTCGGTTATCGAGGAGGTTTAGTTGATGAGCAAGTGGAGGCAAAGTATCGATCAGCGTTTCAAGTAGGTGATCTGATGGGGAACTACGGTCAAAATAAAATGGCGCAGTTCTTTGAAGAATCTACACGGGCTCAATATGGATTAGAAAAATTGAAAGGTGAAGGGGCTCAAATAGGTAATATTACCGGGGTTATTGCGACAATAGTCGGAGGTATGGTTGGAGGTCTTCCGGGAGCATTTTTAGGGGGACAAGCCGGAAAGGGGGTAACTGATTTATTTATCGGGAAAAGCGTAGGCGAGCAGGAAATAAACTTGCAAAAGTATCTGACTGATAAGCAGAGCAAACTTGAATCAGATATAAAATTTATGTCAGAAATTCTTGCAAATGTAGCACCGAAAGTTCAAACCTATTATCAATACGATATTGCGGGTGCACGAGGACGGGCTCGAATCGGACAGCCGGGTGGAGTAAGTCAATTCAGTTATATGACCTTGCCTGAACAGGTTCAGGAGCAATTAGGTTTTGCAGAGACAGCCGGGTTTTATGATAATTCGCTTTTTAAGCAGCAACATGATTTTGCACAAATGCACGGTCTCGAACCGCAACAGGTATTTGGTGTCAACAAGTATAGATGGTTAACCGGCAAAGATGTTGGAGCTGAAGGACTTTTTAAAGCTTTAGACTATGGAAGGAGCCAATACGGTGACAATATTGATCCTTCAAAAGCAATCAAAATACTTGAGACAATGCTTCAAATCCAATCAGACCAGCTAAAATATACAGTTAAAGCCGATATGGAGAAAGGTATGGTGTTATCAAGAATTCCGGAGATATTTTTCGGTAATGCTGATCCGTACGGTAGAATTGATCAATTTGGGACTCAAACACTGTCCCACTTGGGTAGTATGTTACAGCCCAAGAATCTTGCGGCAGATGCTTGGTTATATCAAACACTTCAACCAAAGAGTTTGGAAGAATATTACAATATAAAACAAGCGGGGCTCAATGATGCTCAAAACCTTCCACACTTGTTAACAGTTTTAAAAGGAGTCAAATCTGATAGTGAATCACCTGCTTTAGCAGGGAACAGACAAAATCTGTTTAATCGTGTACTGAACCAGCTGGGAGGTAATCCCCCGGAAGGTTTCGCAAGTCATATAACTGACCTGATATACAAAGGGGAAACCGAAGTTACAGAAATGGTTGATGGTAAGCCTACAAAGGTAAAGAGAACTTTCGAAGAGGTTGTAACAGCTCTTCAAAAAGCCATTGAGAACGGTGAAAAATTCACGATGTTAGGTGAATCAACCGATAAACTCAAAGACTCACAGGAGAGATATATACAACTGCTTAAAACAGGTGCCGAAGAATCCGTAGCAGCTTCTAAAAGATCGATTAAAGCATTGTCAGATCAAGCTGCGAGCATTGGCGGGACATGGAAAAGTATGGTTGAAAGCATGCAATCCAAAACGAACACTTATCTAGGTATTTTAAGCAGTGTCCCGGGGATTTTTGAAAGATTCCAAAAGATGCAAGACATCAGCATGGGGTATCAAGTAGCAAAGATGTATAATGACGGGATGATAAATAGAGAACAGGTGGATTCTTTATTATTAAGAGTGATAAGTAAACCTGAAAGACATGAGGATATTGTAAGAGAAGTATTCCCTCCGAAATCGAGTTACTGGATAAATTATAATAAGAAATTTGAGATAAAGGATGGGAGTGACAAAAAAACTAACAGTGAAAATAAATTAACGCCAAGAGTGCACTCACCAGAGGAATATAACCGATTTCAGAAATCACAATTCTTTCAGAACGGTGGTACTTATGAAGAATGGCTGAAAGGATACGGAGTCATCCTGCAACCCTCTCGATCACGGGATCTCGAAAGCATCATCATGGGTGATATGAATAAACCTCAAATAGCTTCGAATAACAATAGTAATGGAAAAGTGCTTTTGGATATCAAAGAAGGAATCGATAGATTGAAAGCAGCAGTTGAAAAAAGTCAGGCAATTGTTAATGTCACCCTGATTAAAGACAATGCCATGGAAAATTGGCTGTTTCAGGAGACACCGGTTGTGAACAACAAGCCCGAAAATATCTATTATGGTTAATCAGCCAAGATTAAAAAGCAATCTCCCACTTGTTTTAGTATTAACTGACCATAATTATTTCGATATGAGTCGATTTGTTCAATCGATTTCAATCAATAAGGCAATTGGAAGAAATATTTCAAGCTGCTCGATACAATTGGCACCGGCTCCGGGGGAAACCACACGGGATACGATATTAAACAATGTTATGTGGAAATCACTCGTGATGAGATTGATGCGACCGTATCAATTGATTTGGGTTAAGCTAAACCGGTTAAACTCCGAGTATACATTTATCGGTTTAATCGACATTCCGAAGGAAAGCATCAACCAAAATTCAGCTCAACCATCGCAAGCTTTAACAATTAGTGCGAGCAGTATTTTAGGAAAAACTTTAATCTCTGAAAGCATAGTTGGTAGTCAAATCCTTGCATCATTCACGGGCAAAGAACATGAAGCGATGATTAAAGAGTGGTTTGGTCAGGACGGATATGATTTTATGAAATTTAGCAGGGGATTGGATAAAGATGGAAAGAGTGTATTTCTTAACACCCCTGACAAAGCAATTCAATGGATCCTTCAGAATGGAATAAGACAAAGAAAATTCCTTGTCTACAATGATGCAGGGCAAGCCCGTAAAGTGCAAATCGGTGATATACTTGATTTTCGAGGTAATGCAGAAAAAATATCGAGTGTCAGAGTCTTGAAAAACGAATTTTTATTCGGACCCGAGTTAAGCATTTATACGGGGAATTTGTGGAATTATCTGGAACAGTGTATAGATTCAAGATTCTACGAGATGTTTACGGAAATCGATTCTTATAAGACGGACGACGGTACATCGAGAACAGTCGATAAACTTATTATCAGACCAATTCCGTACTCTTACAAAAAAATTGATAGACTGAGACAGAAAGAACTTGACAGTAAGGGGCTAAAAGCGAACTCTGATGAGTGGCTATATTTTGATGATCTGCCAATTTCCCTTGTCACCTCAACCAGGGATATTCGACAATTGAATTTTTCGATTACCGATAAAGAGTATTTCAATTATTTCACGCTTGAGTATAACAACAGCATTTTGGCACCACAGGGGAGTGATCTTTCACTTTTTGGTTACTCACCCCCGATAATCAACGGTGAAGGGTTGATGGAATTTGGACTTCGAGAGTTAAAACTTACTTCACGGAACCCAATGAATTTTGGCAGAGAGCACCAAGAATATGATGACGCCAGAAAGAAAAAAGAATCTATAGGAGCCATTGAGCCGGGGGCATTAGCGCGGGCACACGAATCATTAATGACAAAAAGAGAAAAGGGGCTTGAGTGGTATGGTTTCCCATATCTTGAGAACGGGCAGATAATCGTCCCCGGAGATGAAACAATCAAGCTCGGAACCCGACTTCAAATCGCAGATAAAGAGTATTTCTATGTGATAGATACAGTCGATGGGCTAAAACCCTTTTCCGGGAGAGGGATGGAATATTACATTCAGTCGATTCAACACACTTGGAGTGTGGGGAGTGAGTTTCAAACCAATCTTGGTTTAATTCGCGGGATCCCTGTCATTACTGACAATGACGCCAGCGACATGATCTATAAATACTTCGAGTATATCTGGAAAACGAAATTTGATACTTTGCCATACTATAGAAAGTCAGAAACAAAAACGCAAGATGAAATTAATCAACATGCGACAGATGATATAGCTTCTGATACAGACATTAAAGAGGATAAGAAAAGGCAATTTAGCAAATACAAATCGATCAATCGCCCAATCGAAAAGAGTGCATTCTATCAGGACACTTATTTTAAGAATCAGATTGTTTTGCATCATACGGGCGCAGATGGGATTGAGGGGGCTATTGCAGAGTGGAATAGAGAAACCGATCTCGAAAAAGAGAAGAAAATTAAAATCGCAGCTCACATGATAATAGGCAAAGATGGGAATGTTGTTCAAACTATCCCGGACTTTCAACAGTGGGCATATCATTCATCACAGGGAGGATTTCAAGACCGATATAGCATAGGCATTGAACTTGAGAACTGGGGAGCACTGATACTTAAAAATGGGATATATTACACTTCGGTCGATGGCAAGACAATAAGCACTGTCTACACAGGACAAGTTTTCGATAATAAAGTTGAGTATAGAGGAAGTCGGTATTTCGCAGCATACACAGAGGCACAGATTAATACAACTTTTCAGGAAGTGTTAAGACTTTGCAATAAGTTCAACATCCCCAAAAGAGTGATTACAGATTTTAGTCTGTCCGCAAGTTATATAGGCTTTAAAGGGATCGTGAGTCACCACAATTTTGATAGGAACAAACATAATGTATCACCTGCATTTCCGCTCGTTGAATTAGCACAATATCTGAAGGATAATTAATGGAAATAAGTAACGATTTTAAATCGATTCAAACAGAATCAAAGTTCGTTTTTGGATTTCTGAAATTAGTAACTGAAACCGGAACTCTTTATTTTGAGGATAACAGCGGTACAGTATATGATTATTCGAAGATCATGTTTTTGGTCAGTAATTGGAATGAAAGTGAGGGGATTAAGAATTTTCCCGGAATTCGAGTGTATGATGAAATGAAAGTGATTAATAGCGGTGATCAACTAATTGCAATCAAGGTCGATAGTGCCTCGAAGGCGATAATCATTTTAGGAAGTCTTTCAAATCTCATCAGCCCGCATAGTTCCAAATTTTTACAATCCGAACCCACAATGAAAGATTTAACCGAATTTGTTTTTCAGAGGAATAATTCCAACCGTTTATTTGTGCTTCGCGAAACTTCTGAGGGTCAATTTGAAATGATTCTGAACAGCGTGGAAAGCACAAACGATTCTGTCGGCATGAGAATTAATTTAAAAGGAAAACATCCGGCATCAGGCTATTTTGACCTTTCCGCAAACGGTGATATCTCAGTTAAGAAAATTGATAAATCGGGTAAGCTTATTTCTGAAATAGTTGCCGGGCGAGATTATTTTTCAATTGGAGACTGTTTCGGTAATCAAGTATTGTGTAATCCTGAAGGTTTGGAATTAAGAAGCAAGGAGCATAGAATCAGTGTCCGAGAAGATGGTGTAACAATAAAATTAAAATCTGATAATCTTCTGAAAGTGAGTGATGCAGGAGTTACCGTAGAAACGAATATTTTCAATATCCGAACCATCCCGACTGAAAATGAGAGCGAGGAAAAAGAATCCTTGAGAAAATTGTTGAGTGATCTGACAAAAACAATAGGAGAGTTGACATTCACCCATCCCCAGGGACCGACAACAGGACTCGAACCTGCGAGTAAAACCAAACTTTCCGCCATCATTGTTCGTATCAATGACTTTATGAAGACGATATAACCATGAAGCAGAAATTTTATCCCCCTCGCAAAAATTATATCGTGTTCGAAATGATTCGAATCAACACGAAATTGTACATAAAAAATCCTGATGCACCTGACGCATTTTCTCAAGAAGATGTCGTGTATCTCGGAGTAATGCCGGAAGGTATCAGTTATCAGTTGATGAGTCGAAATTATCGCATTCAAACTACAGACTTGATAAGCATTACAAAATATTCTTTACAGCCGGAGAAATGTAATCTTAATGGTTATTTTGGAGAAGATCGACGCCTTATTGCCGGTACTTATATGTCAGGTTTTGAGAGACTTAAATATTTTCGGGATAATGTAGTAACTCTTAGCAAGTTGATAAATCCTGATGATTCAATGTACTTCTTGAACTATTACGATTTTAATTTTCAGAAATACGGATCGATTGATATTGACAGTTTTAGTTTAACCGGTAATGCCCGATCACATTCGATTATGCCGAGATACTCGCTGGATTTTACAATTGTCGGTGAACTTTTAACTCCTGTAACAAGTAGTGACAAATTATTAAATTGGTTAAAAGCTACTTATCTACCCGGAGGAACTTACGATGATCTGCTTGCTAACTTATCGTTTACTATCCCTGAAGGCGTGACGGATGTATTTACACATGCAACAGCTCTCAAGGAGTGCGCTGATGTTGCGAAGGATGCCAAACGAACAATTACGAATGTGGCAGGATGTATTGGCAACATTGCAAAAACTGACAATCCTGTCAACTTAATCTTTTGATCGGAGAGACACATGAATTATTTTGTAAGTATTTCAGAAAGTCTTGATTCTCTTAATAAAAGTAAAATAAATTTAAGCGATAAAAGTGAATACGATATCGCAGACTATTCAAGCCTGAATTTGGTTACGGAGTTAACAAGAAGAATTTTACTTAGGCAACTAAAAGCTTATAAATTCCTCGGATTGACAAAAGAACAGTTTGAAGAAATAATTCGCACCCAAAAAGGTGAAAAACGAAAAATACGACACATTATTAACGCTCACGAAACAATATTTTCAATATCGAAAAAATATGGAATTGAAGCGGAAGAATTACTTCAGATAAATAATCTCAAAGTTACTGACCTAAATCCGGGGATTGAATTATTGATAGAGGTAAAGGCAGAGAATATCTATCAAAGATTTGATATTCCTGTGTTTACTGAACATACGGGAGAAGAATTATTAGGAAGAGATTTAAATAATAGCTTTTCACCCGGAGCAAGCGGTGATTTTGAAGTTCTTTCGCCGAGAGAAACCATAAAACAAGGTGTCGCAAATATCACTCTTACTAAGAGAGGTGATTATCCACTGCTTAACAGTTTCGGGATCTCTTTCGGGGAGGATGGTAATTTCCCGGAGGATCTGGCTGATAACTTGATTTTGACAGAGGTGTCAAATGCCCTTAACAGTGACCCACGAATCAGTGCGATAAAAAGCATTAAGGTTGACAGAAAAGGAAATGAGGTACTAATAGATGCAGAAGTTGAAACGATAGTATGAAGACTCAAGAACAAATATTAAGTGATCTGATTGCGGATTTTGCGAGCTCACAGGACAAAGTAACATACTTTGGTCGTGATTCAGTCGCAAGGGGATTTCTGCATGCAATCAGTTATGCAGTGAGCGAAATTTGGCAGGATATTTATCAAGCTAAAAGGCAATCTCATGTATTAACAGCATCAGGAAGCGATCTTGATTTACTTGCCGGTAAATTTGGACTGGTAAGAAAAGGTCTAACAGGAAGTAGTACAGTACTTAATTTTTCAGGTATTGACGAAACTGTAATTCCTGCCGGAACAATAGTTACTGATTCTACCGGGAGTATTCGGTATCAGACTAAATACACAATCAAACTCGGTAAGAACGATTCAATAACCCGTCCGCTTGCAAGTTCTTCAATTGGTGATAGTGTGCTTGCTGAAAGCATGGAAGAAGGGAGAAAATCTTCGATTGAAAATGGCTTATTAAACAAACTTGAATCTACTATAATTGGTGTTACGAGTGTCACGAACATTTTACCGAGCATTGGCGGAAGTGAGATTGAAAGTGATGAAGATTTTCGAGCCCGGATATTAGAACAGTTTTCAGTTCTTAATTTAAATACACAAAAGTTTTATGAGACTCTTGCCAAATATAGTAATCCGACTGTGTATAAAGCTTTAGCAAAACATAATCCTCTGAACCTGGGAACAAAAATTTATCTTGTTAAAAACTCATTTGGAACTTATACCTCACCTGAACTTACAGCAATAGCGAATAATATATACTCAAACCAAAGAGCTCTTAATCCAATTACTTGCACAAATGCTACAATTAAAGCAATCGAGATCAGTTTTCACTATAAAAGAGATCAAAGAGTTAGCCGTGGGAAAATATATTCCGACTCTTCAAAAGTAATTTCAAACTTTATCGAGGGAATCTTTGATTTTGGATGTACTCTAAACTATTTTGATCTTTATCGTAGAATACTGGCAGTCGATGGTATTACTGAAATGAGAGAAAGTCTGTTTTTTATTAATCAGGGGCAACAAAATATCGCACTCTTAGACACAGAGGTACCGAGATTTATAAAATTAACCATCAACGATGGTACTGTTACAGAACTTGGGATAGAGCAGGAGTACTCCTCACTATGACAGAACTTCAGATTCGGGCACAGTTAAAAAAATATCTTCCTGCATTTATTGATGAAAATGGAACATTAGATGCCATCTTTTTATCCGTAGCGAAGGAATTGAAAAAACTCTATGATGAATCCGATAATCTCGTAAATGCTCCATTCACGGGGAGAGGATTACTTCTCACTTGCTCTGAATATGGAAATTTCATTGGTGGTGAGTTAATCGATGAAGGTTTGATCAATTCAAGACTCGAAAATATTTTTACGATTTTGAGGAGTAGAGGGAGCGAGGATACAATCTTAAGCGATCTTGAGAGTCTTCATAATGAAGAATTTTGTGGCTGGGAGAATATCACCCCTCCTGGCAATGATCTCTTTGGTATCGTACTTGATTGGACTTATTACACGGATGAATATTATTTCCTTGATCTCCATAAACTCATTGTTATCGATTCAGGTGATGGGATAGTACCATTAACAGATGTTGAAAAAAACCTCATTCAAACAAGCATTGTTCCATCAGATACAACGGTTATATTTAAATGAAAACACTATTTAAAAGTTCTTGCAGAATTGGAAGTCTTGAATTAAGCAGGACACAAGAATTAATATCCTCATCTGCGCTTGAGGCAATCAAACCCCTGATTAAGACTTATGGATTAATTAACACATATAATAGTAACCATGTGCTTACCTCAGATTGGAAAGTGGAGCATTATTCAGATAATGAGATTCGTGTGCTGACTGGCACCGCATTAGTCCCTGATATTGACAAAATCCCGAGGTTCGTGAAGCTTCCTGCAAATCAAATAATCAACACCGGATCGACTGATGGTAACTATTCAGTTGTTTTGCGATATAAGGCAACAAATTTCGAGGAGGGTACAGTATCAGTATCCAATGGATCAACTGCCGTCACAGGAGTTAAGACCAAGTTTACAAAAACTTTATCAGCCAACAGAAGAATTAGAATCGGAAGTAGTTTTTATACAGTTGGGTCAGTTGCCGATGATGAAAACCTTGGTATAGTCGAATCATTTGACCAGCCAAACGCTTCCGATGTAAAGTATAAAGTCGGCGGATGGTTTGCCGGAACATCTCCGTTAGCAGAGGCAGACAACCTCATTTACGAACTGGACTCATACGAAATAATTCTTAAAACCGGGGCAATCGCAGAATATGAAGTTGTCCTGGCTAAAGTTGTAATAACTTCAAACATCATTTATGATGTTCAGGATCTCCGACACAAGTATGTACTATCCTTGATCAACAATAAGCAAGTTGATTTTATTTCTCATACCTCAACAACTGTCAATCCGGTGAACCAGACAAGTAATTCCATTATAGTTAATCCCGGGCAAATGGATTATTTCCCTGAAAGTCATTCTGCTGATTTTAGCACTTGTTTTATCACCAATAATGACGGGGTACCAGTTGGCTTTAAGTTTACATCGAAGTCAAACATTGAGTTCACCCAAGTAACTTTTGACCCTGCTAAAGGTGTTTTCTCCGCGAATACGGGGGCACCGGTATTTACCAGAAATAGTGTGATTATTGATTCAAATGGTCTTAAGATTGGCGGGCAATACCTAAAGTATTTCAACACACAGTCAAGTACACCCGGATCCGCCCTCTTCGATAGAGAAATAATTGAAACGCAAGGGGCATTTAGGAGCAAAGACGGATTAGTTTTGTTAGGAAAAAACAGTGGCAGTAATGGAACCGGTGAATTTAACTTCGGAGCACTTCATTATAATGAATCCGGTAAGAAACTTGCACTTATTGTAAATGGTGGATCAACAGGCTCTGCAGGAGATGGACAAAGAGATATTGAACTTGAGGTTCAGAATAGCGCCCTGAGTTACGGAAATTTAAAGTTTACTCGTAATGGAGTAACATTATTTCAAATTTATATACCTGCTTCAGGCGATCCATCTACATTGAGTGAAATTCGATTTGGAAGTAGTGTGAAGATAAACAGGAGTGGGCAAGGGTTCTTCCAGTCTCTAGAGGCAGGAACGATTTATGGGACAAATTCCGTAAATACCCGGGTTATCGACATCGAGGGTGGAGCTGAACTTCTCGTGAAGAAGAATGCTGATACTTTATTTTCGATCACCATCCCAAGTGGTGGAACCCCCGCAACCGATACAGAATTAAGATTTGGAAGTTATATCACCATCAAAAGGTATGGTGACTTAAGCTGTCCAATAATTCGTGCCAGTACTCGAATTTTCGCTGCGGATATCCAAACAAATACAATTAATGCCACCGGTGAAATTATGCCGGCACCATCAGGAAAACTAAGGCTTCATCCTGATAAAGCAGCGCCGGCAACTGCAGGAGCAGATGGTTTACCCGGAGAGATTAGGTTCGATAGTGGGTATTTGTATGTGTGTACTGCAATAAATACATGGAAAAGAACAGCTTTAACAACATGGTAAATGAGGAATTTGAAAAATGAATAAAGAAACAAAAGTACTGAAGTTTGCAGGTACTGATAGCGAAAAGCTTTATGTTAATGCTAAAACCATTGCGGCTTTGATAGTTCCAAACGATGCAGCTTTCAATAGTAAAACACTCACTTTTAAGTGTGGTGTTGATCCCAATAATTTATTTCCACTTGCCAACATGACTGATGGAATTATTACAGTTGTACTTGCTGCTGGACGAACGATTGCTCTCGATCTCCCTTATTTTGCAGGGATTACACATGTCCAAATGATTGCTTCAGGTAGTCTTACGGGTAAATCCATAACTGTAATATTTAGAGAGTTGTAGCTATGTCAAATGGTAGATTTTTCTTGTGGTACCGGTTTACCCGTTATATAGTGATAATGCTCGGGATCACGCACGACAACAATAAACTAGTAACTCACAACGGTGATAACATTGTATTTAGAAAGCATATATAGGTAGAACAATGGCAGATGTTAGAGTAAAGAATTTAAATGCGATTACTACAATAGATAAGCAAAACGATTATTTGCCTATTGAAGATACGAGCGCAGATGAAACAAAAAAGATAACGATTAAACAGATTAGTGGAGAAATTGCAGGATGGGATTTAACACCAAATGCCGATGGTACTTTATCACTTAAAGATAATACCATTGGAGATAACAGACTTGGTGATAAAGCCACTCAAGACACCAATCTCGGAATTGCCCTTCAGTCATACTACACTGCAAGGAATATGTTAGCTAATAACGGGAACAGTAGCTTTGGGGCTTCTATGACTAAAGCTAATGTTACTTTTACAAATCCTGATAACGCTTCGGGTATTATCCCCTCAACCTATCTTGCAAAAACATTTCAAGTACAGGCAACAACAAATGCAGGCAGCACCTATTTCTACTTACCCGAGCAATCCGGTTCAGGAGTCACTTCAATAATTACTGGTTTCTGGTTAAACAAAACGAAGTTGCAAGCATATATAAATGCGCTTGTTACAACAGTTGAAGTGTTTTCCTACTGGTTTAATACCACTAACCCAATGACTTTCAGCAAACAGGAGTTGCAAGATATTCTCGATAAGAAGTTATTCTTTAAAAGTAAATCACAGGTAACTGGCTGGCAAAACACATTGACATTTAGAGTACTTGCTCACCAAGACGACTGGGTATATTTTGCCTTTAAAACAAGTAACTTTTCAGGCACCCCAGTTAATTGGAAGTTTTATCTCTTATGGAATAACACACCAGAAACACTCCTTACTAATCCATGGGAATTTTTGAATTTCACAATGCTTAAAAATGAAAAATTCATTATCCCGTGGGGAGTCTATAAAGATGGAACTTCAGCAATACCGGAGTTTAATCTTGTCAGTAAAGGTGAAATTGACCAAATTAAATCAGTAGTAAACACAGCGGTTAGTTACCCGATAGAATCTTACTCTAATCAAGGGATAACTTTTAAACAGCGGAGTTATATTGAGAAGTCAGGAAACTATCTGAACTATCTCAACGGACAAAATTCAACCAGCCTTTGGGATCCCTCTTATGGTACTATGACAAGTACACTTGAAACCACAGGAGAAATAATTCCCTCATCTTACGGTCTTTATAAGCGAACATTTACATCCAGAACAGGGGGTAATGATTGGTGGGTAAGGCAAAATATCGGTTTCCCGGAGAACACTAAACGAATAAAGTTTGGAGCTTGGTTTGAGAAAAGTTCACTGTTAGCTTTGGCAAATGCACTACCAGATGGCGGGACTGACTATATAAGATTTTGGATATTCCTGAATAACTCGATTCATGGAGAGAAACTACTGAAAGTAGATATGCTTGGTTTTCTTAACACACCAAAAAATTACAAAAAATCAAGCAGTATTACTAACGGAGGTATTTCGTCAACAACTACAGTTTATTGTGGAGGTGAGTCAACTAACTGGGTATTCCTTATTTTTGATACCGTTATTAACTCAGGAACAATAAGTACATCTTCATTTTATTGGGAAATGTCAGGCGGTAGTGTAATGAACGCAAATCCATATACACTGTTTAATCTGATTCTGCTTTTAGATGAAGCAGCCGAGTATATGAACGGTTACATGGTTTACAAAGAAGTCGGAGGCGGAGTATCACAGAGCAACATAATCACTAAGGAATATGTAGATTCTAAAATCTCGACCATAACTACGGTTACCCCCACTAAAAATAAGATAAGAGTACTTAAATCAGGAACAAACATTTATGTGCGGTCACACTTCAACGAAACAAAAGATGTGGTTATCCAGTATGGAATAAACGGAGCCGGTACAAATGAAAATATTGGCATACAAAATACTTACCTAATCGACAAGGCAGCAGCAGACACCACGACAGCTTATACAGCCGGGACAATAATACACAGTGCCGGTGATGATATTTGTCCGTGGTATACTCAAAACACTGGATATATCGGTGCGAATCACGGATTTAATACAGCAAAAGTGACTGTAGCAAGTCATGATAAAACAACCGCTGATGTTGGTTCGTTATGGACAGATGGAGTAAGACAGTGGTATTTAGCAGATATTATCAATTCGACCTCTCTGCATTTTTCATGCAAGACATCTGGTTCTCCATGGACGGCAACATCAAGCATCACAGGTTCAACGCTTACTCATGTTTCCGGGGCAACTAATACCAGTACAGTTACTATCACTGCACAGGAACTCTTACAAGCTGAGCCAATCACTCTAAATAGAGATAAAAAGTATCTTCTTGATGGTAAATATGATTTAACTGATGGAGTAGTTGGTTATGCAGATTTCTTTGATATTGTTGATTTGTACGATATGGTTGACCCTTCGACAATCATTATTAGCTATCCCGTTAATTGGTCAAATGGTTCTGCATGGGTAAGAAACAAAATAACCTACAGATTTGGCAATTATGGAAGCACGGTAGTGAATTACACAGCCGAAATACTAAGACCGCTTAATTTGGGTTATATGGGATTCATTCAAAGTGCAAAAATGACCAAAGGTAGTTATGATAAGGTTTTTGCTTATATGCCGAAAGTCTTAACAAACAATGGTTACGATCTTAAAGCAATTATTGATTTCACATCTAATCCATCAGTACCATTAAACTATACAGATACCTATCTGGAATCTGCATCAAATCCACCTGATAGATTAATTGAGTTTTTGGGTGATAACGATGGAACAAAGAGAGTTGGTTATGCTCATGGATATAATATAGTTTACGGACATGGCAAAAGTGCGAGCAGAGATGCAAATAACGCAAATCAATGGAATATCCACACCAGTAGTAAATCATATCCTCACTGCATTGACAATTTAGGAAATATTTCTGCCGGGACAGTGTTTCAGGTTATCGCATATCGGCAGTATTTTGACCCTCAGCTTTATCCGAACACTACTTGCGTATATCACCATAAAGTAGGAAATAACGACATGGTGTATATCGACATACATCAGAATGTAACAAATCTTAAAATTCAATTACCGTCATTTTTGACTGGGAAAGCAATCACTTTAGTTGAAAAAAACAGCGACTTAACTTTGGTGACTGATGAACTTGTCACTTCTGATGGAGTGATTGTTACTGTAACAAATAACTACGGATATGCCGTGTTAAAATTAATATAAGGAGCACCATTAGAAATATCAAAAGAGAGTTCGAAGTATCATCGGAAGAATATGCACTGTGGAATGAGGATTCCTATCTGATCAGCCTGGCATGTACAAAAACCGGTGTTATTCCATTGTAGAAGGGGAGTAGGTAATTTAATAGCTTCCAGACATTATGTAAGTCATCCTTAAAACTTTACGAGGGAAAACTGCTATACTCTGTACGAGAGATAGTATTACAAATATATTAATTGCCTCAAAAAATTGATATTGCAACGATATAAGATTTTAAATACGAACCTTGGTCTAATTAAAATCAATCGTTATAAATAAATTAGTTCTATATGAGAATATATTTCTAATTTAATTTTATATTTGTTGCAATAATTTAATAAATACATGGCCAAAATGTCTCTCTTTAGTGAAAGAAATAATCTAATCCTTGAACCAGTCTTCCAATTTAATTCTCTTGATAAAAGGTCACGCAATATGTTTTATAATATTGCAGAACCAGTATTTTTCGGAAACGACATCGAAACAAATTATGATCTTCATCGAAAAGCTGCATGGAATTACTTTTTTCACGAGATTAATTATTCAGATTATGGGTTTAGTAACTTTTATGAAAAATGGTTTTTTGAAACCGAATGGTATTCAATTTTCGATCTTATCGAATGGTTGTACAAATTGCTTCCACGATTCGGATGCATCGATCAAAAGACATTCTCTGATCTCATAAAAGCCGTTTTAATTAAAAATAATATTGGTTTCAACTTTGTGAATGGACAATTTATACCAATTACAAACCAAACAGAGATAGATTCAATTCAAGAGACCATCGAGAATGAGAATGCAACTGTTGAATTGCACTTTAATAAAGCTATTGCGTTGTTTAGTGATCGCGTAAACCCGGATTATGTTAATTGTATTAAAGAGTCTATCAGTGCAGTTGAAGCAATGTTGAGAATTGTACTTAAAAAAGACAAAGGAACACTGGGTGAATTGATCAAATTATTGGGAGATTCCTCAGATTTTCCCACCCCTTTTAAGGAAGCATGGTCTAAAATGTATGGCTACACCTCTGACAATTACGGGATCAGGCATGCAGCTCGGGAGGGTGAAAGGATAAATATCGATTTTCATCATGCTAAATACTTTTTAATCATCTGCTCAGCTTTTATAAACTATCTAAAGGCTCTAAAATGAAAGAGGAAGAGGAAAAAGCATTAAAATGTTATAAGGATAATGCTTGGATGTGTCTAAATCTCAAACTTCGAGCTGGTAAGGAACTTGATGAAAAAGAGACTCAATTAGTGCACCATCTGGATTCAGCGATTAATAAAAATTCTTTCGACCGAGAAATTACTGTGTATCGTAGTTTCGCGAGTTCAACACCTAATGAGTATCGTGTTGGATGCGAAGTTGATTTCGTAGCTTATTCATCAACATCCATATCTCAAAAGGTAGCTTGTAAATTTCTCGCCACCTAACTTCGAAGAAGAGATACCAATCTTTCTCAAATTAAAAATCCCGAGTGGGTGTAGTTTTGTTTGGATGGAAGTGGATGAAGCAATTAACCCAGATGAACAAGAAATTCTGTTACCAAGAAACACTCGGATCAGGATTTTAACCCGAAAATTAATAGAAGGATATGACAATATTTTGGCGCTGGATGGAGTACAAAAAGATGATCTGAATTCATTGCAAAACATCACTTGGGAAACTTTTTCCAAAGGATTAAAGCAAGTGTTATATTTATCTGGAAAGGTTCTTATTACTTAAGAATCAAATCTAACAGCGTGACAGAGTATCTCGGATTTTTGAATATTGGATTCAAATTATTTTTAACATTTGAATATAAATTTTAAACTGGCGATCTATGAAAATTGAAACTGTTGACATAAAAAAGCTTATACTCGCATTAGGGTTCAAAGCACAAGAAAATCAAAACGGAATTCACTATAAATCTTATAAAAGGCATGATGGTTATGTAGTAAAAATAGACTTTGAAAAAGAGAAGATCAATTATGGTTCGAGGATAAATTTAGGAGATCAGACAACCTGTAATTTTGATAATAGTGAAAATTTTGTTGTCTTGGAATGTATTGACAGACTTTTAGAAAAAGGTTATCCCCCAGAAAGAATTTCTTTAGAACATAAATGGCCGGTGGGAAGAAAAGAAAAAGGGAAATTAGACATCCTGATTACGGATGATCACAGCAAGACATACTTAATGATTGAATGCAAAACATGGGGTAGCGAGTATCTTAAGGAGAAAAAAAAGATGCTCCAAGATGGGGCTCAACTCTTTTCTTATTTTCAGCAGGATAAAAGCGCCCAATACTTATGTTTGTATTCTTCACGATTATCAGATGGACAATTTGAGTATATAAATGACATTGTACCAGTAGATCCCGAGTGGAGTAATCTCAGTAACCAGAAAGAAATATTTGACCACTGGAACAAGAATTTTAAAGATAATGGTATTTTCGACGATTGGGCAAATGTGTATGAAGTTGAGATTAAAGCCTTAACCAGGGGAAGACTTAAGGAACTAACTCATGATGATAGTGGAAGAATATTTAACCAATTTGCTGAAATTCTTAGACATAATGTTGTGTCAGATAAACCAAACGCTTTTAATAAAATTTTCAATTTGTTTTTGTGTAAAATTGTTGACGAGGATAGAAAATCCGAAGATGAACTGGAATTCCAATGGAAGGAAGATGATTCGGATATAAAGCTACAAAAAAGACTATCAGACCTCTATAAGAAAGGAATGCGGGAATTTTTGGCCAAGAACGTGACTGATTATAACGATCGTCAGGTAGATGAAAAACTTGATTCGCTCGACTCAGATTTGAAAGAACAAATCAAAGAGATGTTTACCAGGATTCGTCTTCACAAGAATAACGAATTTGCATTCAAAGAGGTGTATGACGAAAAATCTTTTTGTGAGAACGCTGTAGTTGTCAAGGAGGTTGTTGAGTTGCTTCAACCATTCCAGATCAAATACCAACACAAACAACAGTTTCTTGGAGATTTCTTTGAACTCTTATTAAATACAAGCATAAAGCAAGAAACCGGACAGTTCTTTACACCTGTACCAATAGCAAAATTCATCATATCAAGCATACCTATTCAAGAAATAATTGAGAAGAAAATAAGCAATGAGGAGATTAACTTCTTGCCGTATATAATAGATTATGCGGCGGGAAGTGGACACTTCTTAACAGAAGCAATGGATGAAGTGCAGAAGATTATAGTCCAGACTGATCACCAAACTCAGAGACCTTCTGTGAGTGCAAAGATTAATAGCTGGAAGGCGAATCCATTTGAATGGGCAAGTGATTATGTCTATGGAATAGAGGCAGATTATCGACTTGTCAAAACAGCCAAGGTGAGTTGCTTTCTAAATGGAGATGGAGCGGCTAATGTTGTGCATGCCGATGGTCTAGATAATTTCAAAAAGAGTAATGATTATAAGGGTAAACTTAAGGAAGTCAGTCACGATGAAGAAAAAGACAACGCTCAGTTTGATATATTAGTTGCTAATCCACCGTATTCGGTCTCATCTTTTAAAAACACTTTGAAATATGGTATTGAGAGTTTTGAACTCTTTGAGTTCTTAACTGATGAGAGTAGTGAAATAGAGTGTTTATTTATTGAACGGATGAAACAGCTTCTAAAACCCGGTGGATGGGCAGGGATTATCTTACCCAGTTCCATCTTAACTAATTCGGGGATCTACACTCGAGCTAGAGAAATAATCTTTAAATATTTTGACCTTAAAGCTATTGTTGAATTTGGTCCCAATACATTTATGGCCACTAATGTAACCACAGTCACTCTCTTTTTGGAACGGAAGGAAAATAGTTATTGGAAAAGAATTGAGACTGGTATTAAAACTTTTTTTAACTCTCCAAAAGAATCAACTATTTCAGGCATTGAAAATGCGTTTAGCAAATATGTAACTGCGACTTTCGGTACAATTAATTTAGCAGATTACATTTCGTTAGTCATGAAAAACCCGAATGCAAACATTTTGAATTCTGAACTCTTCAGAGAGTACAAAGTTTGGTTCGCCTCTCTCAGTGAAATAAAACAGCTCAAAGAAAAAAATGTATTCAAGGAGAAATCGGAATCAGAACAACAAACTGAGTTGGACAAACTTTTTTATGATAAAGTATTCATTTGTGAACTAGAAAGGATGCTGTATTATTTTTTGGTCTACCCTCAGCAAACTGTTCTTATCAAGATTGGGGTTAATGAAGCAGAAGAAGAATTTATCGGTTATAAGTTTAGTTCGCGGCGGAGGCACGAAGGAATCAAAATGTCTTTTGATGATGCGGGGAAAGCCAAAACAAAGTTGTATGATGATCAAAATCACTTGAATCCAGAAAAAGTTAATAGTTATATTTATAAAACATTTATCGGCCAAGATTTTAGCATCGCTCCATCATTGTCGGAAAATATATATAGGTGTAAAACTTATGAACTTATGGACTTTACTAAATTGCCATTAGAGAAGACTATCTCGCTCGGAATCAAGAAAAAAATTGATGCAGTACAGTACTGGAATAGCGGTAGCCTTGTCAGGTTATCTACTGTAGCAGACATTAAAAAAGGCACATCGATTACAAAAAAGGATACAAAAAACGGGGATATCCCGGTTGTGGCTGGTGGGAAAGAACATGCTTATTATCATAATGAATCAAACAGGGAAGGAAACATAGTAACCATTAGCGCGTCAGGAGCTTATTCCGGGTATGTTAATTATTGGAGTAAACCTATATTTGCTTCAGATTGTATAACAGTTAAATCCAGAGATGAAACTGTAATAAAGACAAAATTAATATTTCATTTCCTGAAAGTAATGCAGGGAAATATTTATGATCTACAACGCGGGCAGGCACAACCACATGTTTATGCCTCAGATATCGATAAATTGTTTATCCCATTACCATCTATTTCTATTCAAAAAAAAATAATTAAGCAAATTGAGAAAATTGAGACAAATGCAAATGTAAATCGGGATAAAATTGAAAAACTTAGTAGTGTAATCGAAGAACAAGTTATCGCTTTGTACGAAAAAGGTTATGATTTTAGGAAAATATCTGATTTTGCATTTATAAACCCTTCAAAAAGTGAGTTAAAAGATATTGATGAAAGCACGATTATCTCTTTTATTGAAATGGCTTCAGTGAGCAACAGTGGTAAAATTGAGACAAAAGTTGATAAGCCTCTTGTGGAATTGAAAGGAGGTAGTTATAAATATTTTCGTGAAAACGATTTAATAATTGCCAAAATCACCCCATGTATGGAAAATGGAAAATGCGCCTTAGCCCGAGGATTAACCAACGAGATTGGGATGGGGAGTTCTGAATTCCATGTAATTAGAGTCAAGGATGAACTAAATCCTAAATATCTTTTTACTCTGCTTAATAGGCCGAGAGTTAGGGAAGAAGCGGCAAGAATGATGACGGGCGCAAGTGGACACAGAAGGGTCCCGAGTAGCTACTATGAAGATATGTTAATTCCTTTACCAGAAAAAGCAGAACAAGAAAAATTTGTTTCAAATATCGAAAAGATTGAAAATGAAATAGGCTCATTATACAGAGAAATAAACAATGTTCCTGATGCAATAGATATAATAGTGAAACAGTATTTGGAATGATTCGTGAGTTACTGAGACAGAGTAGCTTAAACCCGTTAGGTAATAGATTGTTTATTAATTGAAATACCTAAACTGGGTCGATCATTGAGTTTTGTAATTTAATTTTAGTCCAAAAAGTCACCTTATTTAGACTCAAAAATTCAAACAACAATGGAGGAAAACATGGCAAGAAAGGTATTTTTCAGTTTTCACTTTCAGGAAGATAACTGGAGAACTGGCCAAGTTCGGAATATTGGCGCGATAGAGGGTAATAAACCTGTACACGACAATGAATGGGAACAAATCAAGAAAAGCGGTAATACCGCTATCAAACAATGGATCGATGAACAGCTTTTTGGCAAAAGTTGTGTGGTAGTGTTGATTGGCCCGCAAACGGCTGACCGGTACTGGGTTCAATACGAGATTGAACGCGGGTGGGAATTGGGAAAAGGCGTCGTTGGTATTCGAATCCATAAACTTCTAAATCAGTTTTCAAAATCGGCATCGATGGGCGACAATCCGTTTACCGGAATTAAAGTCAATTCTCGTATTGGAAAAATTGACTTAGGCAACTTCGTTAAAATTTACGACTCTCCTTCACATTATTCAAGTACCGAAACATACAAGTTCATCGAAGATAACATTACCAAGTGGATTGACGAAGCAGTTTTTACCCGAAAGCTACACTAATGGAAAATCAAATATCAAAACTCATCACCAATGAATCAGATCGGAGAATTATATTCATCAAGGAAATCGATCTGATTCAGGATATCATCAAAAGGATGGCATCAAATTCCTTCTTAATTAAAGGTTGGACAGTCACATTAGTTACGGCTACACTGTTAATCAAGGGAGACGATATACATGTTTTACTTGCTATCTTACCTACACTTGTATTCTGGTTACTGGATTCTTATTTTCTCTGGCAGGAACGATTGTACAGGTGGTTGTATGGTTGGGTAATTAAGAACAGAGCAATCTCAGATGAATTGATCTTTGATCTTAAAGCCGAATCCCGGGCAAAAGCGGAGCGTAGAGCTGATCCCAAAAAGCACAAAAATCTGAAATACTGGAAAGTGGTGTTTTCTCAGACGATTTGGCCGTTTTATGGTATCATTTTGGTTTTAATCGGAATCTATTTCTTGATAATTAACATTTCAACATGTGGTACATAGGAGGAGAAGTGGGTCTACTAACAGAGAGACTTTTATTTGATAGTACGGTTAAGGTAATTCGAGAGGAATCAGAACGCGGATTTGAAAAAACTGCGAGTGAAGCAATAATTGAAAATAACGAAAAGATGAAGAAAGTAGCGCAATATGATTTCTTTATCTGCCATGCGAAAGTTGATGGAAATTTGATTCTGGGATTGATTCGATTACTCAAAGAAAAAGGTTACTCCGCTTATGTTGATTGGATTGATGATCCGCTCCTAGATCGTACTAATGTCACTCCCAAAACAGCTAAAGTGTTAAAACAACGAATCCGGGCATCGAGATGTTTGTTGTATGCTTTCACCGAAAATTCTGAACATTCAAAGTGGATGCCGTGGGAGTTGGGTATCAAAGATGGTCATAATGGGAAAGTCTTAATTACTCCAATAACAAAACAACTTGTTTCGACCTATTCCGGTCAGGAATATTTAGGACTATATCCGTATTTGACTGTTTTTGGATCGAAAGAGTATCCAAATTTGAATTACTTTGAATTGCAAAATATAGATGGAACTAAGCCTAGTTTACACGACTGGATGAATAGATAATAGAAAATTCTCAGTACAACCCTCGAAGACAGACCCCGCTCCGGCGGGGTTTTTTATTTTAAAACAATCCTAAAATATATTTGAAAAATATTGTAAATAACACTTGACAAATATTTGAATAATATAGTTTTTATAAAGTGTGAAGAATGGAATAAAATGAGTAGTAATTAAGCAATCTTCAAAGATAACTATTACTTTTAACTGTTACCCTTTAAATATTGAGGAATTCTGAAAATAAAAAAAGCCTTGTAAGTTGTTAATTTACAAGGCTTTATAGTTGTACACCCGGAAGGAATCGAACCCTCAACCTTTTGATCCGTAGTCAAACGCTCTATCCAATTGAGCTACGGGTGCAAATTTCAATTATTCAGACCGTAAATGTAAGAAAAACCGCTAATTTATCAAAGCACTACTTTCGGTTTCTGTAGTAGATTGCATAAATTCCGATTAAATTAAGAAATTCCTCGTATTGAAAAGGGATTTGCAGATGTGGCATTAATATATCGGCATACCCGCCTGTCACGAAAATTTTGATGTCGGCAGATAAGGCATAAAAGTGGTTATAGACTCTTTCAGCCAGTCCGATGGTTGAATTTATCAAGCCGGAACGAATGGAATTCTCAGTATTGTTGCCGAGAAAACTGCCAAGATTTAAATTATCAACCAACGGCAATTTTGCTGTATACTGATGGAGTGCTGCGTTCATTATTCTCAGTCCGGGAGCTATCATTCCCCCTGTGAAAGAGGGAACCTTGCCAACCTGTAACACATTAACAGTAGTTGCGGTACCCAGATCGAAAGTAATTACATAATCATAATCCATAAGTGCATTATCGATCTCCAAAAGATGTTTTGCCCCGGAGACCGAACAAAGTCTGTCGACTCCAAGCGAATTGACAGGTGAATAGGAGATGGTAAAACCAAAATCGAGGTTGTGATCGATCAAATAAATGTCGGTATTTGGTTGATTTTTAAGGATACTCTCCATCAATGAGGTATTCTTTGGCACGACCGAGGAAACCACCACATCAATTTTGCTGCCATAAATCAGAGGTTTTATCTCCAGCGGATCATTGATGATCATGGTTCTGATCAGTTCGGAGTTATAAAATTCGCCGGTTTTAATTCTGGTGTTGCCTATATCAACAGTAATAACTTTCATATGGCAGAGACATCACCAAATGTGATTGTTTTTTTATCCTCAAAATTATCAATCAGAATGATATGACCTTCTTCGCTCACATCAGTGAAGAGCCCCGTAAACTCTTCTTCACCGGCTTTTACGGTCACTTTGTCACCGAGCATTTTACAGAATTGTTTCCATTCTGCAACTATCTGATTCGGTTCCTCTTCCAGCCGGGCGAGTGTGTACTCAAAATTATTGAGAATTTCTGCAAGCAGTCGTTCGCGGGAGACAGTTTGCTTTAGTTCCATTCTGACAGAAGTAGGTTCGGTCAGATAACCTGATGCAAAATTTGCCTGGTTTACATTAACACCAATTCCAACCGCCACTTTACTGATCCTGCTGCCCTGGGAGACAGACTCACAAAGTATCCCGGCAACTTTCTTGCTCCCGACGAGTACATCGTTGGGCCATTTTAAATTCGTTTTAATAAGGTGGAGGTTTTCTATCGAGCGTGCAACAACAAGAGAAGCTACAAAATTCAACAACTGCGGGTGAGTAATGGATCTCTCTTTAAGATCGACCAAAATGGTGAAGGTCAGGTTTTGCTCCCGGCTCGAAACCCATTTCCTGTCAAGTCTTCCTCTGCCGGCAGTTTGAAATTCAGCCAAAACAACAGAACCATCATACTTTACATTATTTGCACTGTTCAGAACAAACCTGTTGGTTGATTCCGTTTCGTCCAGATAGATGAAATTTCTTCCGATAAAATCAGTTTCAAGTTTGATATCAAACTCTTCAATAGCGAACATATAAAATCCTTTGTGTGACAATATGTCATATAAAACGACATGTTTTATGACAATGTAATAATTTTTGATTACAAAAAGCTGGTTTTTGAGCTGAAAAACAGTTTGGTACGCTTTTTGTAGTGTATAGTCAATTAGAAAAAAAACAGATTTGAAAAACAATTTACGAAAAGGAGAATAAAAATGGGAAAAATCATAGGAATTGATTTAGGTACCACAAATTCCTGCGTTTCGGTTATGGAAGGCAATGAGCCTGTAGTAATCCCAAATGCAGAAGGAACAAGAACCACACCATCTGTTGTGGCTTTTTCTAAAACCGGCGACAGACTTGTCGGCCAGGCAGCTAAAAGACAAGCAATAACCAACCCGAAGAAAACAATCTTCTCAATCAAGAGATTCATGGGAAGAAGAGTTGATGAGGTTACTGACGAATCACATAAAGTGCCATATCAGATCGTACCGGGTGACGACAGAACCGCCAGAGTTAATATCGACGACAAGCAGTATTCACCCCAGGAAATTAGTGCAATGATTCTTCAGAAGATGAAGAAAACTGCTGAGGATTACCTGGGTCAGGAAGTTACAGAAGCAGTGATCACGGTTCCTGCCTACTTTAATGATGCGCAAAGACAGGCAACAAAAGATGCCGGCGAGATTGCAGGCTTGAAAGTACGCAGAATCATAAATGAGCCTACAGCAGCAGCACTGGCTTACGGTCTCGATAAAAAAGGGAAAGAAGAGACTGTTGCTGTGTACGATCTTGGCGGTGGTACATTTGATATCTCCATACTTACCATCGGTGATGGTGTATTTGAAGTGAAATCCACCAATGGTGACACCCACCTCGGTGGCGATGATTTTGATCAGAGACTGATTGACTATCTCGCGGATGAATTCAAGAAAGAAGAGGGCATCGACTTGAGAAACGATCCGATGGCTTTACAGAGACTGAAAGAAGCATCGGAAAAAGCGAAGATTGAATTGTCGTCTTCCGTGTCGACTGATGTAAACCTTCCTTTTATTACTGCGACTCAGGATGGCCCAAAACACCTGGTTCACACCATAACAAGAGCTAAATTTGAGAACCTGGTTGGTGACCTTATTGACCGCACAAAACTGCCCTGCGAGCAGGCGATTAAAGACGCCGGAGTCTCGAAAAGTGAGATTGACGAAGTTATACTTGTAGGTGGTTCAACCCGTGTACCAGCAGTTCAGGAGATGGTGAAGGCACTTTTTGGAAAAGAACCTCACAAAGGTGTGAACCCTGATGAAGTGGTGGCTATTGGTGCATCAATTCAGGGTGGTGTTCTTAGTGGTGATGTAAAAGATGTATTGCTTCTTGATGTTACTCCGCTTTCACTTGGTATCGAGACCCTGGGTGGCGTAATGACAACAATGATTCAGGCAAATACCACTATCCCGACCAAAAAGACTGAAGTGTTTTCAACCGCATCAGACAGCCAGCCTTCCGTTGAGATACATGTGCTGCAGGGTGAGCGTCCGATGGCTTCTGATAACAGGTCTTTGGGAAGATTCAACCTCGATGGTATTCCACCGGCTCCAAGAGGAGTGCCTCAGATCGAAGTAAGCTTCGATATCGATGCCAACGGAATCCTTCATGTTTCTGCAAAAGACAAAGGCACCGGCAAAGAGCAATCGATTAAGATAACCGGATCCGGTGGCTTGAGTCAGGATGATATCGAAAAGATGAAAAAGAGTGCTCAGGAACACGCTGCAGAAGACAAGAAGAAAAAAGAATTGATCGAAGCAAAGAATCTTGCTGAAAATATGATCTTCCAGACAAAAAAGCAGATGGACGAACTGAAGGATAAGATTACTCCCGATCAGAAAAGCAAGCTTGAGGCTGAGATCACAAGACTCGAAGATGCCGTGAAAACGGAAAATACGGAGCAAATAAAATCGGCTCTGGACCAGTTCCAAAAAACATGGACTGAAATCTCTCAGACACTTTATGCCCAGCAAGGTCCCGCAGACCCGAATATGGGAGCCAACTTCAACCAGGGTGCACAGCAACCAGGTGGAGAGACCGGCGGGAAAGAAAAAAATGTTGAAGATGCAGAGTTTAAGGAAGTTTAATCGACAGTTTTCTGTCTGACTTCCCGTAATTCAAAATATTCCAGGAGGCTGCTGAATCAAGGTAGCCTCTTTATTTAATTACTCACCCTCATTTTACCCTTCGTCGTGCATACCCTTTACCTTTCAAAAAGAGCGAAAAAATTCGTATATTTGTAACTCAAAAAAAATCAAAAGGTGGTATGGCTTTACTTGATACTCTCAACGCGCAACAAAAAGCAATCGTAGAATATAACAGTGGTCCACATGTTGTAATAGCAGGACCCGGAACCGGTAAAACAAAGGTCGTAACATACAAATTAGCTTATCTTTTGGATCAGGGAGTTGATCCTGAGACTATTCTTTGCGTTACCTTTACAAACAAAGCAGCAACAGATTTAAAGAACAAAGTCAGAGAACTTCTCGGTAAAAAAGACCTTGAATTTCCCTGGGTTGGCACTTTCCAGTCCGTTATGGCAAAGATTCTACGAGTTGAAGCAAAACAAATCGGTTACTCCACAAGTTTTTCAATTTACGACACAGAAGATTCTGAATCGCTGGTTACGAACATCATCGATGATTTTAACATAAACAGTGAAGCACTAAATCCTCGCGATGTAACAAGAAAGATCAGCTACCTTAAAAATGTTATGACATTTCCGGCTGACCTCCTTAAAAAAGAGGACAGATCGTCAGTTGAAGACAAATTTATCAGAGTGTATCAGGAATACCAGCGAAAAATTCTTGAGAATGATTCGATGGACCTTGAAGATTTGACGCTCAAGCCTTTGGAATTGTTGCTGAATAACAAAAAAGCCTACAACAAGTACAAGAAGAAATTCGATTATTTTATTTTCGATGAGTTTCAGGAAACCAATACGGCTCAGTATGAGATTATAAAAATACTCTGTTCGAAAGCCGGTAAAATATGCGCGATCGGTGATGATTCCCAGAGTATTTACAGTTGGAGAGGTGCCAAACCATCGAATATCCACAGTTTTAAAGATGATTTCACCCGGACTAAAGTTTTTCCACTGGACAAAACCTACCGTTTCACTGAACAGATTGTTAGAGCCGGTGAAGAAATAATTTCCAAAAATGAAAGTTACATCCCGAAGAAGTTATATACTGAGTTGGAGGAAGGGGAGCATCTCTCCCTCATAAAATGCTCGGATGAAAAAGATGAAGCTTATCAGCTTGCGAAATTTATAAAAGACGAGATTGCAGATAACAAATACTCCTATTGTGATTTTGCGATCCTTTACAGGACCAACAATCAGTGCCGTGCCTTTGAAGATGTGTTCGTGGAAGAAGGTATCCCCTTCAAAATTTATGGCGGTATAGAATACTATAAGAGAAGAGAAATTAAAGACCTCATCGCTTATCTGAAAGTGATTATAAATCCCAAAGATGAGGAAAGTCTTCTCAGGATTATGAATTTCCCGCAAAGGGGAATCGGCATGACCACCATAAAAAGAATGATCACTTTCTCCAAAAAACACGAAGTGACCCTGTTTGAAACCATGGGCAGAGTGTTTGAGGTGATTGACATTAAAGAGAGAATCCAGAAGAATGTGAAAAACTTCAAGATTCTGCTCGACAAGTACATCATTCTTCGTGATAAATTATCTGTCGGCGAACTGACCCATGCGCTCGTAGCTGAATTGGAGCTTCAGAGACTGTTCAATGAAGAGACCACGCATGAATCTCTCGATAAAATCGACAATCTGAATGAATTCCTTCTCTCGATTTCGGAATTTTCCAAGAAATATCCTGAAGCATCCATTGAAGAATATTTAAGAATTGTTAACCTGATGACCGACCTCGACGGAATCGATGAATCTGAGAATGCTATCCGGTTAATGACTGTTCACAGTTCAAAAGGAATGGAATTTCCTGTGGTATTTGTTTCCGGTCTCGAAGAACAGCTTTTCCCGTTATCAACGAAATTTTCGCCCGAGGCAACTGTTGAAGAGGAACGCAGATTGTTTTATGTTGCTGTTACGAGGGCAAAAACCAAGGTTTACCTCTCGCATGCAAGAGCCCGGTACAGATTTGGTGAAGTTGCCTACGAAAACAGATCGATGTTTATCAATGAAATAGCAACAACACTTCTAAAAGAAGAGGATGCAAGTCAGAACCGTAAAGGCAGAAAGACAAAAAAAGAGAAAATCATCCAGAAATTCCAATCAATCGGTTATGTGGATTGGGAGCATCAAAAATCTCTGATCAAACAGGGAAGCAGAGTCTTTCACGAGCAGTTTGGTCTTGGCAAGGTAATTTCCGTTATCGGTACCGGCGAAAACCAAAAAGTGACCGTTGTTTTCGACGGCAACAACATGAAACAACTCATGCTGAAGTTTGCGAAATTGAAGGTTCAGAATTGATGCGAAAATCTCTTTTTCTCCCTCTTTTTTTCGTACTGATTCTGATTAACCTCAGTGCTCAGGAATTTAGAGGAACATGGCTTGCGAGAAACAGTTTATCGAGCAAGGAAGTGCTGGCGAAAGCCATGGACAGTCTTGCTGCCAATAATTTTAATACTGTTTTTGTAAATGTCTGGAGCAGGGGATATCCCCTCTGGAAAAGTGATGTATTCTTTCGGGAGACCGGAACCTACATCGACCCGACTTACCAGGGGAGAGACATCCTTGCTGAAGCCATAGTTGAAGGACATAAAAGAGGGCTTCATATCGAAGCCTGGTTTGAATATGGATTTGTTGGAGGATGGACCGGTAACCAGCCTCCCGGAGTAAAGGGACCGATATTCCAGAATCACCCTGACTGGGTAGCCCGCAGAAATGACGGCGGGGAAGTGGACGGCTCAAACTTCTACTGGATGATTCACACCAAGCCCGAAGTCCAGAATTTTCTGATAGCCATGTGTACCGAAATTGCACGAAATTATGATGTTGACGGAATTGAACTTGACCGAATAAGATATTCAAGTCTTTCCTATGGTTATGATCCCTATACAGACAGCCTGTACCGAGCCCAGAACAATGGAAATCCTCCTCCAACCACAGTTTCTGATACATCATGGATTCGCTGGAGGGCAAATAATCTGAATCAGTTCATGTTGCGTACCCGCGATTCGATTAAAGCGATAAATCCGCACATCAATATTTCAAATGCACCATCCCTCTATGCTTCAGGGAGCTATACCTCATATAACACATTTTGTCAGGACTGGATAGGATGGCTTTCTGACGGATCTGTTGATAATGTTCAGGTACAGTCATATGTTGGGACTTCCACTTCCTTTTCATCTATATTGAATTATATAACACAGATTGTCCCCGATATAAATAAAGTTTATCCGGCGTTTGCAATTTCTCCAAACGGAAATACAATTTCAAATCAGGAAATTACTAATTTTGTGAATGTAACCCGAACCAAGGGATTCAAAGGTAATGCAATCTGGTATTTTACTGACCTCGGTTCTGTTTTCCCGTATATCAAACAAAATTTATATCAGACACCAAATTATCCACCTCATTCCACCTCATCGTGGAGATCGCTTTTTCAGATAATTGAAATTAATGACCTGAGCAGAGCTGTTCGAACAGGCACATGGACTTCAAGCAATGTATTCGGTTATAATGGTCCCTCCATTTATACTGATAATACTTCGCCGGCTTCGGTAAAGTACTTTTTTAATGTACCTGCAGACGGGTTCTATGAAATTTATGCCTTCAATGTCACATCCGTGAACAGAACCGATTCTGCCTGGTATTCCGTTACTGACTCATCAGGAAATCCTGTTAATGTGCGACTTAACCAAAATGATGTTAATTTCCGCAGATGGAATAAACTGGGCGATTACTTTTTAAAAGCAGGCGAGAGAAACTGTGTTACTCTCTCGAATACCGGTCTCTCAACGGGTGAACTGCTGAGTGCGGATGCTGTGATGATCTCACTTAACAGGGGTTTGTCACCTTCGGCGGTAAATTCAGTCGAATCCGAAGGATCCGACTTAAAAAAAAAGTCCATTAATTCATTCGAGGTAAAGAGTTACCCGAATCCCTTCAATGGTGAGTTTAAATTGTCTTTTGTTCTCAGTGACGAAAGTCCTGTGGAAATCTCGTTGTTCAACACATTGGGAGAGATCGTATTTTCAAAAAGTGTTGAGAATGTCAAAACAGGTTATAACCAAATAAGCATCGGAACCACCCAAATGTCGAGCGGTGTATATTTAGTTAGAATCAGGCAAGCCGGATACTACGATACGATCAAGATCATCTTAAACAAATAGAAGTTCTAACCAACACAAGGACACAAGAATGATAGCTCCTAAAAAATTAGCCATACTGGTTGGTGGCGGACCGGCTCCGGGAATCAACAGTGTGATAAGCAGCGCGACCATCAGAGCCGCAGTTGAAGGAATAGATGTAATTGGAATCAAGGACGGTTTTCAGTGGATTATGGATGGTGAGATAGGGCACTGCCAGCCACTTTCAATCGATGATGTGAGCAGAATACACTTTAGAGGCGGATCTTTTATTGGTATATCGAGAGCTAATCCGACCAAAAATAAAAAACATCTTGAAAATACAGTAACCTCTCTCCTCCGGTTAAATGTTGACAAATTAATCACTATTGGTGGTGATGATACAGCTTATTCTGCAATGAAAGTTGAAGAAATGGCTGCAGGGAGAATCAGAGTTGTTCATGTCCCAAAAACCATTGACAACGATCTTGACCTGCCTCATGGAATTCCAACCTTTGGATTTCAGACAGCCCGTCACATTGGAGTTGAGATCGTTAAAAATCTTATGGTGGATGCACAGACCACATCCAGATGGTACTTTGTTGTTACCATGGGAAGAAAAGCCGGTCACCTGGCTCTCGGAATAGGAAAAGCTGCAGGTGCAACCCTTACCCTCATACCCGAAGAATTTCCATCTACAACTATCAAACTTGATCATGTTATCGATCTTCTTGTCGGTGCCATAATCAAGAGAATCAGCTATGGAAAAATGGACGGTGTAGCCATCCTTGCTGAAGGTCTTGTGGAACATCTGGATCCTAATGACCTGATTGCATTGGGTGAAGTGGAAAGAGATGCCCATGACAATCTTAGAATTGCAGAAGTAAATCTTGGTGAGATTCTAAAATCAAAAGTTCAGGAACGGCTCAAAGAATTTGGTCACAAAGTAACTGTGGTTGCCAAAAATATTGGTTACGAGTTACGGTGCGCAGATCCGATACCTTTCGACATGGAATACACGCGCGATCTTGGATACTCTGCGGCTCAGTTTATTCTGAATGGTGGAAATGCGGCGATGGTCTCGATTCAGGGAGGTAAATTCGTTCCGTTGTTCTTCAAGGATATACTTGATCCCAAGACCAAGAAGACAAAAATCAGGATGGTTGATCCTTCAAACGAATCGTTCCTTATAGCAAGACGCTACATGCTGAGATTGACAAATTCCGATTTCGATGATCCGCATGAACTGGCAAAATTTGCAGCAACCTGTGGTATTTCACTCGATGAATTCACTCAGAGGTTTCATTATATCATCGAAAATGATATGTTATACAAACACATCAAAGATGGCAAAGTGAAACTGACCGGGTCAAGCGAGAAAGACGAATCAAGCCCTAATTTGTAGGTATTAACAATGAGAAAAGAAGCTTTGATCTTCGGCAGTTCAGGTGCTCTCGGCAGAGGAGTCGTAAAAACACTTCTCAAGGGTGATTTCGATCATCTCTATTTGTGCGATTTGCACATGCCTGAAGATGAATTACCTGCCGTGACAAAAATTGTGACCGGTGATTTATCGGATTCTGCGAATGTGAAAAAAGCTTTCGAATTTGTGGATCCCGCAGAGGATAAGCTTCTTTTCCTGTTTAGTACAGTTGGGGGCTTCGTTGGTGGTAAAATGATTGAAGAAACCACCGACCAGGACCTCCAAAAAATGTTTTCCATGAACTTCACAGCAAATTTCAATATTCTGCGGGAGTTCAAACACAAGGTTGCGAAATGTGCAGGAGGCTCTGCAATATTTACTTCAGCTTATACCGCTTTCGCAGGTGAAGCCGGAAAATCCGTTTATGGCGCTTCCAAAAGTGCCCTTTCACACCTGGTTGAAACCGGATCCGAAGAGGGGAGAGCCATAAATCTCAGCGTAAACGGGATAGCTCCATTCATTATTGATACACCTGCGAACAGAAGCTGGATGACAGACATTGATTTTGATACACTCATCAAGCCTGAAGAGGTGGGTGACCTGCTCCTCTCTGTTTTTCGAAACTTCAATTTCGTTTCAGGAAACATCATAAAATTACCTTACCGGTTTCCGGTACACTTCAATTTACAAAAATAAATAACGAGAACCGGATGAATTCCTTGACTTCGATGTACATTGACGGTGGTGAGTTTATGCACCCCATTCTGATTGTCTTTATATTGGGGCTTGTTTTTAGTTTTGAACGGCTTTACACTCTGCGAAAAGCGAAAATTAACACCAGGACATTTGTCGATCAGGTTAAGAAAACCATAGAGAGCAAAGGAATAGAGGAAGCCAAATTACTCTGTGAGAAGAATCCCGGTTCGGTTTCTGCCGTACTTCACGCAGGTCTTCAAAGGTTTGATGAAGGACTTGACTCGGTCGAAAAGGCAATAATGACTTACGGAGGGATAGAAACCGGATTTCTTGAGAAAGGCCTGGTCTGGATTTCCCTTTTTATTGCCCTCGCACCAATGCTTGGATTTACCGGAACGGTTCAGGGAATGATAGAGGCGTTTGAAGCTATTAAAGAGGCTAACCAGATCTCACCTGCAATTGTTGCCGGCGGTATAGCTAAAGCCTTGATAACCACACTTTTTGGTCTCGTGGTCGCAATGATCCTTCAGGTATTTTACAACTATTTTATTTCGAGAATTGATTCTCTTGTTTCGGACATGGAAGAGAGTTCGGTTCAATTGATCGACAGTCTCTATTCTCTGAAACAAAACACAGTAAAAAAATGACTCTCATCAGACGCAGAAAGAGGACACTCCCTGTTGTCCCGCTTGCATCCATGTCTGATATTGCTTTCCTTCTTCTTATATTTTTCATAGTAGCTGCTACAATCGATATAGATACCGGCATATCCCTTTCATTGCCTGAGTATAAGCCGGAAGAGTCACCTGCTCAAGTGGAAAAAAGTCGAGTAATTGAAATTAATATTGTGAAGGACTCTGTTTTTCTGAATGGCGAACCGGTTTCAAGTAACGGTTTATATACAAGTATACTTGACCGCGTACGGGAGAGTCGTGAAATCCCTGATGACTCGAAACCTGTTTCACTGATACGATACAGTGATGAAACTCTCTACCAAAAATATATTGTTGTCCTTGATAATGTGAAGCGGGCTTATAAAAATGTACAGGATGAGACAGCTAAGGAGAAATTCGGGAAGTCCTTTAAAAATTTATCAGAGGAAGAGAAGAATACAATTACTAAAATTGTACCGGTTTATATCACAGTAGCGGAATTAAAAAAGAAATGATTAATTTTGCTGGCAAACTTAAAAGAAAGAAATCAGAACCCGGAATACCGCTGGCGTCAATGCCTGATATTATATTTATTTTGCTTCTCTTTTTTATGGTTTCTACAGTGTTGAAGGAAATCGATGTAAAAGTGCAATATGATCTCCCTGAGGCAGTCACTTCTGAAAAGTTTGATAACAGACGGCTTACCGCTTACCTGTTTATCGGTAAGGATGGTAAAATGCAACTGAACGACATGGTGGTTACCCTCGATCAGGTAAAAGAAAAAATGGAGGTCATTCGATCTCGAATGAATAATGTCGTGGTACAGCTCAGGGTCGATAAAAATATACCAATGAGCCAGGTGGAGAAAGTTCAACTTGAACTTAGAAAAGCCAAGTGTTTGAGAATTAATTATGTTTCATCACAGAAAGAGGATTTAAGATGAATTTAAAAGAAAAAATTAATGAAGAATTAAAATCAGCCATGAGAAGTGGCGATAAACTTCGCCTCGAAACCATCAGATCCATCAGAGCCGTGATTCTTGAATATGAAAAAAGCGGCAAGGGTGAGCTGAACAACGAAGCAGAAGAACAAAACATCCTCAACTCTTTGGCAAAAAAAAGAAAAGAGGCTGCGGACATCTATCGTTCGGCAAACCGCCCCGAACTTTGTGAAAAAGAGGAGAATGAGTTAAAAATCATTATGGAGTTTCTTCCTGCTCAATTAACTCAGGATGACATCAATAACAAGGTTAAAGAAATAGCCGAAGCCAATTCCATCGCAAAAGGCGGCGAATTCAGTAAGCTGATGCCTGCTGTGATGAAAGAACTAAAAGGAAAAGCTGACGGTTCTTTAATTAAAAAAGCGGTCGAAGAATATTTGCGTGGATAGTGATTGAATTGGATTGATATAATTGTAATTTTATTGAGCGCAGCCTCGTTTTATCTCGGATATAAAGAGGGCTTCATAAAGAAAATTTTTGATGTGATCGGATTTTTTCTTGGGATATTTCTTGCGATAAAATTTGCAGGAGCAGCCGGTGGTGTTTATAAAAGTGTGTTGGGGGTTGCTGACGGCTCCGCAAGCATAATTGGAGGCGTTACAATTTTTATCTTCTTTCAAATTTTAACCGCAATTATTGTAAAAGCCACTAAAATTCATGACAAGGTCAATCATCTGATAAATAAATTAGTTGGAGGATTGACTGGTGTGATACAGATAATTATTTTTTTAAGTGCCATCTTTTTCTTCGCTTCCAAACTTTCTTTTCCATCTGAGGAGACGGGGAAAAAATCTTTTTTCTATGCAAGTGTAAAAAGTGTGTTACCCGGAATAATTGATACAATTATTCCCGATGAGAAGGGGAACATAAAGAAGAAAAGCAGCATAGTAAACAACCTCCTTATCCGGAAATAAATGTTCTACTCTGATAAACTTGAATTCCCCAAAGTTCTGAATTACATCTCCAAATACTGCTACACTCAGAAGGGAAAAGAGATCGTAAACAATCTTCAACCTCTTTTAACTGAGACTGAAATACTCCTTGAGGGGAAATATGTAACCGAAGCGAAAGAACTCATAAATCAACGCGGGTATCCACCCATTAATTCATTAAACGATATTCAGCGGGATATACAATTGTCCAGAGTTGAAGGCGCGGTACTTTCGGCCAAGTCAGTTTTTAACATCTTCGAACTCGCCATCTGTTCCGTAAATTTGAAAAGTTTCCTTTCCCAAAACCGTGACATTTCCCCGCTCCTTTCTGAATTTGCAACATTTCTTTTCGAGGATAAATTATTCGAGAGATATATTTCCTCCATATTTGATCCTTCGGGTGAGGTTAAGGATACAGCAAGTAAAAGTCTGCAGATGATCAGAAGAGAAATTCGGGACCGTTCAGAGGAATTAAGAAGGTATGTAAGCAAAATTGTAAAAGACCTTACCGAAAAAGAAATAACAAGAGAAAACTATCTTACTCTTCGTGACGGCAGACTGGTAGTTCCGGTAAAAGTTGAATATAAACGACAACTCAAGGGCATCATCCACTCCGAATCTTCCACTGGTCAGACCGTCTACATCGAACCGGAAGAAACACTTAACCTCAATAATGAAATTGTATCGCTCAATTTTGCTGAAAAACGGGAAATCGAACGAATCTTGAAAGAAGTCACGGTCAGAATCAGAAACAGTTCCGATGAACTGCTTCTTGCATTTGAGACAGTAACCCGTCTTGATTCAATTTTTGCAAGAGCCAATTATTCGATTGAAGTGATTGGATCCTTTCCAACCTTCAACCATGATGAAGAAATTTCTGTTTATGGAGGCAGGCATCCGCTGCTGATTCAAAAACATGGAATTAAAGGAACCGTTCCGTTTAATTTGAGGATTAAACAGGGTAACTCTGTAATAATTACAGGTCCGAATGCAGGCGGAAAAACCGTTCTGATCAAGAGTATCGGACTTCTGATGCTTATGGCTCAATCGGGCATCCACATACCTGCCGGTCCTGATACAAACCTTCATATTTTCGATAAAATTCTTGTCGATATTGGTGATTCTCAATCAATCGACGACGATTTAAGTACTTTCAGTTCGCATCTTTCCAATATCAAGCATATACTGGAAATAGCGGATGAGTCCACTTTAGTACTGATAGATGAGATAGGAACGGGTACTGATCCAGACTCCGGTGCCGCCATCTCCCGCTCAATATTACTGGAACTGAGAGAAAAGGGAAGTCTGGTATTCTCTACGACTCATCTCTCTGCACTTAAAGCACTCGCTTCAGAGTTCGAGGGCTTTAACAATGCATCCATGAGTTTTGACACATATGAATTGAAACCAACTTATCTGTTTAGACAGGGAATTCCCGGTTCGAGTTATGCTTTTGAGATATTACTCCGTCTTGGCTTTGAAAAGTCGTTTATTGAACGGTCAACAGGATTTGTGCAGGATGTAAATGCAGGCTTGGAAAAAATCCTTCTCGAAGTGGAGCAAAGGGAGCAGGAACTGATGAAGAAACTTTCACATTATGAAAAGGAAAACACAAGGCTAACCGGACTGGCCAATCTTTATGAGAAAAAAGTTCGGGAACTCGATAAAGAGAAAAATAAAATCTTAAAAGAGGCAAAAGAAAAAGCGACGGTTTTCATCGAAGATTCGAATAAAGAGATTCAAAAAGTCATTAAGGATATCAGAGAATCACAGGCATCAAAACAAACCACCTCAAATGCCATTGGTAAAATCTCTGAATTAAAAGGGAAGCTTTCCAAAATCAAGCCGGGGGAGACTGATTCTGCTGAAATTGATGCTTCACCAATAGAAATTGGTGATATCGTCAAGATTAAAGATTCTGAAACCAGTGGTGAGGTAATTGAAATTACTCCTGATAAAAAACATGTCGTTATTTCAACCGGTCCGCTGAAAATCTCCTTCAATGTTGATGAATGTGTGAAGGTTTCGAAAAAAGATCTGAGAAAAGAAAAAAGAAAAAGTTCACAGATCGAAATCAAATCAGATGTCAGTTACAGACTCGACATAAGAGGGGAGAGACCGGTCGATATTGAAAACAGAGTCGAAAGATTCCTGATAGATGCCTATCTGGCGAACCTTGGCAGAGTAGAGATTATCCATGGTAAAGGTACCGGCGCTCTAAAAAAAGCAGTTCATGACATTATTAAAATAAATCCCAAAGTAAAGAATTTTCACTTCGCCTCAGTCGATGCAGGGGGTGAAGGCATAACCATAGTTGAATTTACGGAGTAACAAGTGTATTTCAAAAAGATACTTATAGTTAATCGTGGTGAAATCGCTCTCAGAATTATTCGCAGTGCAAAAGAACTGGGAATTGCCACTGTTGCTGTATATTCAGATGCCGACATAAACGCATTGCATGTTAAATACGCTGATGAATCATATCCTTTGGGTGGTACAACGGCGGCAGAGTCGTATCTTGATATTAACAAAATACTCGAAGTCGCAAGAGTCTCTGGTGCAGATGCCATCCACCCCGGATATGGATTTCTCTCTGAGAGGGCTCATTTTATTGAAGCTGTTGAAAATGCAGGAATCTCGTTCATCGGTCCATCGGCTAAATCTGTGGAGATGATGGGTAGCAAAACCGGGGCAAGACAAATTATGCAAAAGCATAATGTACCATTTGTACCCGGAACTGTCGATCCGCTCGAATCGATTGAAGAGGCAAAAGCTTTTGCTTCCAAAATTGGCTATCCAATTCTGATCAAAGCGTCTGCCGGTGGTGGTGGTAAAGGAATGAAAAAGGTTTATTCTACTTCTGAAATGGAAGAAGCCTTTTATTCAGCAAAGAGAGAAGCTCTTTCGGGGTTTGGTGACAGCACCGTTTACATTGAAAAATTTATTGAAAATCCAAAACATATCGAGGTCCAGATTCTGGGTGACAAGTTTGGTAATTATGTCCATGTATTCGAACGCGAATGTTCGGTGCAAAGAAGGCACCAAAAGATAATTGAAGAATCTCCTTCACCCGTAATGGACAGTATCACACGGAAAAAAATTACCGAGACCGCAATAAATGCTGCCCGGGCGTGCGATTACTACAACGCAGGAACAATTGAATTTTTGATGGATGAGAAGAAAAATTTCTACTTCCTTGAAATGAATACCCGGTTACAGGTAGAACACCCCGTGACAGAACTGATTTCGGGTCTCGATCTGGTGAAAGAGCAGATCAGAATAGCGGCCGGAGAGAAATTGTCATTTACACAAAAAGACCTTAAAATTACGGGTCATGCCGTTGAGTGCAGAGTATATGCCGAAGACCCCGATAACAATTTCCTTCCCTCGACAGGCAGAATTACTTTTCACAGGTTGCCGACAGGACCGGGAGTAAGAGTTGACGAGGGGATAGAGGCAGGTTCTGAAGTTTCGATGTTCTACGACCCGATGCTGAGCAAGGTGGTTGTCCACGGCTCAGACCGTCATTCAGCGATAGAAAGAATGAAAATTGCTCTCGCTTCTTATTCAATAACCGGTGTTCAGACCAATTTGTCTGTTTTATTGTGGTTATTGAATAACGATTCTTTTTTAAGTGGAAAATATTCCATAAATTTACTTGATAAGGAGTTTTTTCCTTTAGTCCCGGGGAAATGGAAAGAAAGTCTGTGCGACGACCTCGAGGATGCTGCAGTCGCACTTGTCTCTATCCTTCGTGATGAAGCACGCAACAGTTCAAACAATGTCCGAATAAATGAGGTATTCAACGATAACAATTGGTACAACGAAGATTAATGCCTGACTATTTTGTTGATGTAAACAAGAAAGAGAAGTCTGTCCGGTTTACGGGACCGGGTACCATTGTGATCGACAACAAACAATATGAGTATCGTCTTGAGGAAATCAACGATAATTATTATTTGCTTCGTTTGGACAACAGAGTTTTTAGAGTAAACAGAGTATCAGGAGAAAACAACAATCTGCTGATACTTATAGAAGGCAGATATTTCGAAACCGAAATAAGGACAAACCTGGAACAGAAAGCCCATCAGGTTCTCTCCAATGTAAAACAGAAAAATCACCACTCATTGATCAAATCACCTATGCCCGGGATGGTTCTTAAGCTTAAGAAGAATGCCGGGGATGAGGTTGCTCAAGGTGAGTCTATCATGATCCTCGAAGCAATGAAGATGGAGAATGATATCAAATCCCCCTTCAGTGGATTTATTAAGGAGATTTATGTCTCCGAACACTCCGCTGTCGAGAAAGGAGCAAAGTTATTTTTAATAGGTTAATCAATAATTATTTTATTCCGGAGGTACTGTGAAAAAATATTTATTCTCTTTTCTGTTTTCTCTAATAATTGGAGGAAATGTAATCGCTGGTGGCTTTCAGTTGAATGAACACGGAGCCAAGGCGATGGCGATGGGTGGAGCGTTTGCCGGTTTAGCAAACGATCTCTCAGCGTTTTATTTTAATCCCGCAGGATTGGCTTTCATGAATGGCATCAATGTGTCGGCAGGTACAGCTCTTATTGCTCCTACCGGTTCATTTAGAGGACCATCACCTTCGATACAGGAATCAAAGATGGTGAACAAGGTGTTTACACCAAGTCATCTCTATTTTTCATATCAGGTGAATGATAAGCTCGTGCTTGGTTTTGGTGCCAATAATCCTTTCGGTCTCGGTACTACCTGGGATAACAACTGGCCCGGCAGATTTGCTGCAGTTGTCACAGAAGTACAGGTTTTCAGCTTTAACGCGGTTGCTGCATATAAATTGCTTGATAACCTCAGCCTTGCTGCAGGTTTTCAGTACAATTTCGCCAATGTAGAGATCACTAAACAGCAGAAACTTGCTCCATTCGATGCCGAAGCACATGTTGATCTAAAAGGAAAAGACATGGCGGCATTTGGATTTATCGTAGGTGCATTGTGGAAACCTTCTTTGGATTTCTCCATCGGCGCAACATACAGGAGCCAGGTTAAGTATGGCTTTGAAGGCGATGTCGTTACAACAGGTCCTGCACAGGTTGCAGCATCGTTACCAAATGCTCCGATTGCAGCAGATCTTACAACCCCTGCTCAGGTTATCGCTGGTATCGCCTACAAATTTATGCCAAATTTTGTAGTTACTGCTGATTTTCAGTATGTCATGTGGTCAAGTTACGATTATTTGACAGTTACATACAAATCAGACGGAAAAGTACTTACTACATCGGAAAGATTGTTCGAAGATACATGGATAGCCAGACTTGGACTTGAGTACAAGTATTCTTCAGCTCTCGCTCTTCGTGCAGGTTTCCTGTATGACAGAAATCCTGTAAAAGATGAGTATCTCGATCCTACACTTCCTGATGCCAATAGACTTGGTTTCTCAGGCGGTATTGGTTACGCTCTTACAAACAATTTGAGCCTTGATCTTGCTTATCTATTCCTAAGGTTTCAGGAAAGAACCATTACCAATTCAAAGATTAGTGCATCCGGTACTGCCGGTTTCACTCCTATGAATGGTACCTACAATTCCTATGCAAACCTCTTTTCATTAACATTTAATTATAAATTTTAATCTGAAGGAGTTAGATAATGAAAAAGATTTTTAGTTTATTCCTGGTTCTGGTTTCAACGGTAGTTCTGTTTACAGGATGTCAGGACAGGTCAGACCTTACAGCTCCTGCTGCACCATCAACGGGTACAGCAAATTTCGCAAGATATGTTGCAATCGGTAACAGTCTTACTGCAGGATATCAGTCGGGCTCGCTTTATGAATCTGCACAGAAGTATTCCTACGCAAAACTGATCGCTGATCAGGCAGGAACCTCCTTCGCTTTCCCGAATATTGGTGAACCGGGTACAAGAGGCAGACTCGAAGTACAGTCGATCACTCCATTCGTATCGTATGTTAATCCGAACAGTGGTCCACTGTTAAATGCCACCTACGCAAAGCCATATAACAATCTTGGTGTCCCGGGAGCGTTGATTTACGACTTCCTGAATGCATATGATTCATTAAGCTGTTTCTCTGCAGTATTTGGTGGTTCTCCTAACCCAATGTTTAACATCGTGCTTAGAAATCAGGGTGGTGCCAAAACCACTCAGTGGCAACAAACAAAAGCTCAACAGCCAACATTTGTTACATTCTGGCTCGGATCAAACGACATCCTTGGACATGCTGCATCAGGTGGAACTGTTCCTTATACACCTGTAGCAACTTTCACCGGCCTCTACAATCAGGCGATGGACAGTTTGAAAACTCTTGGTTGCCCCGTGGCAGTTGGAAACATCCTCGATGTAACTGTAGCTGCATACTTCACAACTGTGGGTGGTCAGCTTTTACAGCAGGGTGTTACAGCCGTTTGGGGTGTCAGGGGAACAGGGGATACAATTCCTCTTCCACTTAACAAAAACCTCCTTACTCTCACTGCATCCGCGGAACTTGCCGCTGGAAAAGGTTTGAGCAAAGCAAATCCTATCGGCAACCGCTACATACTTGATTCAGCAGAGATTGTTGGAGTCAAGACAGTAATTGCACAGTTCAATAATGTAATAAAAACTGCTGCTGAAGCAAGAGGTTTTGTACATGTGGATGTTGCAGCACTTCTTGGAAAAATAGCTCTTGCTTATGGAACAAGTGGTGGTTATGTGGTTGACGGAGTAAAGTTTACACCTGTATTTGTCACAGGAAATCTTTTCAGTCTTGATGGAGTTCATCCTACCAGCCAGGCACATGCTCTGGTAGCCAATGAATTCATTCAGGCGATAAATGCGAAGTATAACGCAAAAATACCGGCGATAAATGTTGCAACAATTCCGGGCAGTCTTGTTTTTAAACAACAGCCGAGTGGAAATGTCGTTCCAAATTACTCTTCGGATATGTTTAAACACATATTGTTCTAATTAAACAAGTAAAGGATTTTGGCAGTGAAACTTTTATTTTCCAACACAAAAATGATTCAAATGTACGCCTTTCTTTTTTTGGTGGCGTTGTTTGCATCATCATGTTCCTCGGTTTCAGATGAAAATAAAAAAGAAGAGTCGGCAGTAACCTCTAATCAACTTGATACAATCAAATCTGTTGATAACGCTCCCTCTGTTGATTCAAAGGTGGAAGTGCCAAAATCCTTCCTTTATATTATTCAGATTGGCGCCTACAGCACATTCGAAAAAGCAAAAAAGTTTCGGGAAGCAATAAAGAATAAATTAAGTGAAGAAATTTTTGTAAGTTTCGACAAGAGAACTTCACTTTATGTGGTGAGATTAAAACCGCGTGAAACTCGGGCAGAGGCAGAGGAGATCAGGACTAAATTACGCGCGACAAAAGAATTTTCCGACGCCTTTATTTTAACGGTAGAGATTTAATTCAATCTATTCATAATTTTCGGGAGGCTGGTATGCGCAAGCTGTTACTTGTTGTATCCATACTTATATTTTTCGTCGGGCAGAATAATGCTCAGATTACAACTAACTGGGCTTTGACCAGTGGTAATGGAAGTTTGCCATCATGGTTTGGTATTGGTAATACTGAAAGAGGAATGGCATTTTCATCTGTTAATAACTTAATGTATGTTGTAGTGAGGAATGGCGGAGTGGTATTGAAATCAATCAACCCTCTTACCGGAGCTGATGTAGCAAATTACGACATGACCGGTGTTGCCGGCGGTACTTTCATCCTTAATGATGCTGAAGCTTCAAAGGATGATGGAAAAGTTTATGGTTGCAATCTCTCCACATCGAATGCGAGTGCCTTCAAGATATATCGTTGGGATAATGCCACTGCTGTTCCCGCGGTAGCCTTCGAATATACAGCTCCTGTAACAGGCACCAGAATTGGTGACAACTTCACTCTCGTCGGAAAGAACGCTGATAATACCACAAAGATACTTTTTGCTGACGCGACCCGCAGCATGGTCTTTATTGCAAAGACAACAAATAATGGTGTATCCTTCCAGCTTCAGGATTCCGTCCAGTTACCTGCCTCAAGTTTTGGTGGTGCTGCTTCAGTTTACCCGATCATGAATGGTCAAGGTGCGATTGAAGGCATTATTACAAACAGTTCAGGAAAGAATGTTGCCGCCTATACAATGACCGGTCAACTCATGGGAACAATTCCCGGTGGAGTAATAGGTACCGGTTCAACTACTGTCAGAGGATTTGATGTAAATGGACTCTTCTACATTGCAACTTTCCAGTATGGTGGTGGTAATGAGAATGTAAGAATTGTTGCGGTTGGAGATGATCCAAACATGGCAAGAACTTATGCTATCACTCTTCCATTGGGTACAAATGCCAATGCAAATGGTACAGGAGATTTCTCCTGCTTCGTTCGCCCCGATGGCAAAGTTGACTTGTATGTACTCGGGACCAATAATGGTATAGCTTCTTACACGGTCGATTTCCCGTTCTTCATGAACGGAAGATTCAATGAACCTTATACTTATGTTGCATCGAAACAGAATCAGAATTCAGGATTTGGTCCCAACATGGAACTGAAAACCATGGGATACGCCTATGATTCCAATTATGTTTACATTGCAGTTCAAGGTAAACTTGACAAAACCAACTCAAACGGTATTGCAGTTTTCTTAAATTTCAGTGATATCACTGGTATTCCCGCCGGCTCATCACTTGGTGCTGTTCCTAACGGTGGACATCTTTTTGGTGATGCTACGAACCCTAACTTCAAGATGGGCTTCGAGGTTGACATGGCTTTTGTTATCAACGGTGGTGGAAACGATTCCGTTTCTTATCTTGATGCAGCCAAATACTTCAACGGAGTTAAAACCGGTGGTTATATTGGCTATACCTATAAATCAGGTTCGGCGGCTCAGGGTCCTGCGGCTCCCGGAATCTTTGCAGCAAATGCAATTACATTCGCTCTCGATTCGGCTTACGACAGAGGTCGCGGTCTTGAAATAAGAATTCCAAAAACCGAATTGAACAACCTCGGATTTTCAGGAACCATTCAGATGGCTGCTTTTATTGTTTCAAACACAGCCTATTTCTCTGATCTCTCACTTCCCGGCAATATTACCGGTGGTAATGTTGCTTTTAATCCTAACTTTGCATCACTTCCCGGTGGTCCTTACTACACAGGCGCTTTCGCTCTTCCTGTCGAGCTGGTTTCCTTCTCGGCTAAAGCGTTGGATAATGCCGTAGTTCTTGAATGGATGACTGCTTCCGAATTAAACAATAAAGGTTTTTCAGTCGAAAAGAGCTTCGATGGAACAGGTTTCTCGGAGATTGGTTTTGTTGCAGGCAGAGGAACAACAACAGAATTTGGTAAATACAGCTTTACTGACAATAATGCCGGTGCTGCTGTTGTTTACTACAGACTGAAACAATTGGATTTTGATGGCACATTCGCTTACAGCACTATTGTAAGAGTGGAATCATCTTCAGTTCCTGCAGTCTTTGCATTGAACCAGAACTATCCAAATCCTTTCAACCCTTCCACTTCAATTTCCTTCACTGTAGCATCGGAAGGTATTGCGAGTCTGAATGTTTATTCAATCAATGGCGAACTTGTTTCAACACTGTTCAATGAGGCAGCAAAAGCTGGTCAGGTTTACAATGTTAAATTTGATGCTGGAAATCTTCCTTCTGGAATTTATTTCTACAGACTGACTCAAGGTAATTCTGTTGTTACCAAAAAGTTAACCCTTCTTAAATAAATTCAATTGAATTTTGGGCTGTCTTGAAAAGGGCAGCCCATTTCTTATCAAGTAAAGTTTCTTAACACTTTAGTAACAGTAGTATCAGGAAGTTTTACTAAATTTAGCATCGATTTTTTTTTATTTAACAACTCGAGGATCCAATGACTAAAAAGTCACTTTCAATAATTCTTGTTCTGTTTCTATTCTCTGCGACCTCCGCTTATTCGCAATTACTTAATGAAAATTTCAACTATCCGGTTGGTGATTCAGTTTCCGCTCACGGTTGGAACGGACACAGCGGTTTTCTTACCAACAATATTCTGGTTGGGTCACCCGGTTTGGAATTTCCAGGCTATTTTGTAACAGGCGGAAATGCTGCCCTTGTAAATAACACAGGACAGGATATCAATAAAACTTTTGATTCGGTGAGTGCCGGAAGTGTCTATGCTTCATTCCTTCTGAAAGTTACCGCTGCACCTGTTACCGGTTATTTCTTCCATCTTGGTCGCAATCCTTTTAATACTTTTGATTTCAGAGCAAGAGTATGGGCAAAACCTGAAGGCGCCAACTACAGACTTGGCATCAGTTTCTCTGGCAATGCTGATACAATCTTCTCCACCGGAACTTACAATATTGACAGCACTTATCTTGTAGTGGTTAAATACAAAGTTGAAGCTGCTGCCGACGATTCAGTGAGTCTTTATGTCTTCAAACCAGGCGACAATATTACTGCAGAACCAGCAGTACCAACTGCAGGTCCGAAAAGCACTACAGGCGGTGATATATCACCCGGTGCAGTAGCTCTCAGACAGTACAACGCAGCTCAAAGATTCACAGTTGACAATATCCTTGTTTCAACAAGCTGGATGCTCAGTATAGTACCTGTTGAATTCACATCATTCTCTGCGACTTCGCAGAACGGCAAAGTAAATCTTGCGTGGGAAACTGCTTCAGAAACCAACAACAAAGGTTTTGAAGTTCAGAGAAGTCTTGATAATCAGAATTTCAGCAATGTTGGATATGTTACCGGTAAAGGTACAACCACCAAAACTTCCAGCTATGCCTTCACAGATGATTTCTCTGTCTCGGGCAAAGTTTATTACAGATTGAAACAGATCGATTTTGATGGAACCTCAGCATTCTCGAACACAATCGAAGTTGAATCAAATATGATTACCGGATTTGAATTGTTCCAGAACTACCCAAACCCGTTCAATCCTTCAACCAGCATCAACTTTACAGTTTCCGAATCCGGTTTGGCAACTTTGAAGATTTTCAGTGTTACAGGTGAAGAGGTTGCAAATCTCTTCAGTCAGTCAGTTGAAAAAGGAACTGTTTATACTGTTAATTTCAACGCAGCAAACCTGAACTCTGGTGTTTACTTTGCCCAGTTGTCACAAGGCAACAATGTAAAAAACATCAAACTGATTCTGAATAAATAAGCTTTACTGTCAGATTATTTTGAAAGCGAGTAACCTTTTGGTTATTCGCTTTTTTATTTTAATTTTAGTATTGTAATTAAATTAATCTTTTAAATGGAGGAATTGTGGCACTATCATTAAACAAGGTAATGCTTGTCGGCAATCTCGGGAGAGATGTAGAAACAAGATTTTCAAATGATAACAGTCTTACCATATCTTCGTTCACCATGGCAACGAGCAGAAGTACAAAAGGAAAAGACGGCAACTGGATTAATGAATCAACCTGGCACAATATTGTGACTTTCAATCTTAATGACAAAGTACTCGAAGGCCTTAGAAAGGGAGTCCGTGTCTATGTCGAGGGAAGAATCCAGATCAGAGAATACACTAAACAGGACAATACACCGGCGAAGGTCTACGAAATTGTAGCTGAAAGAGTTCAATTGGTTGATAAAAAGCAGGAAGATGGCAGTTCACCATTCGAAGCATACGGAGCCGGTCCAAAGTCTGAAGGCAACGGACCATCTGAACCTGAGGCAGGTAAAAAAGTCGACGATGATCTTCCATTTTAGTAATATCAGGAAAACTTTGTGGCAACCGAGCTGATTCTTTTTTTTGGTTTACTCGGTTGCTTTGTCGTGTCAGCTCTTTTCAGTGGATCAGAGGTAGCCTTATTCGGAACTGATAAATCGTTATTAAAGAGGGGATTCCACAAGAACCCCCTCTTGTTGCGATATGCGTTATTTCTGGTGGAAAACCCAAAGCGTCTGCTGGTTACGATTCTCCTGGGGAATAATCTTGTCAATACTCTGGCATCTATTCTCGCAGTCGCCATAACCGTCATTGTTGCCGGAAAATTTTCGGTTGACCTCGAATCTGCGCTTACTGTTCAGATAGCAACTGTAACAATTCTGGTTCTGCTTTTTGGCGAGATAACACCCAAAGTTTTCTCCACGCACAATCCCATCGGTTTCCTGAAAATTGCACTAATACCTTTATACTGGGTTAGTCTGGTGCTCTATCCGGCTTCAGAACTGATTAATGAATTTATTAATTTTGCTTTCCAAAGATTCAAGCTGAATAAATCCAAGCTTGCCATTAACCAGGAGGATATCTCTCAGCTTGCGGATATTGGACATAAAGCCGGTACTCTAGCCGAAAAAGAACATGAGATAATCAAAGGACTTGTCTCTTATATCAATGTTTCTGTGAAGCAGGTTATGAGACCCAGGGTGGATATAGTAGCAGTTCCTCAAAATTCATCCCTGGATGAAGTAGCAAAACTCATTCTCGAAGCAGGTCACAGCCGAATACCGGTTTACAAGGATGATCTGGATAAAATAACCGGGATTCTGTATGCAAAAGATTTGTTACCTTTGATTAAAAACACCATGATAAGAAACAAACTTGCTTTTACGCCCACAAAACTCGCCCGTCCGGTAATGTTTGTTCCGGAAACAAAATTAATAAGCGAATTAATGCAGGAATTCCAGGAAAAAAAGCTTCATATGGCAATTGTCATAGATGAGTATGGTGGAACTTCTGGTCTCATAACTCTTGAAGATATTCTTGAGGAGATACTCGGTGATATAAGAGATGAATACGATAAAGAGGAACCGACTATTAAAAAACTCGGACTCAATCTCTATGAAGTAAGTGGAGAACTGACCATCGGAGAACTTGAGGAATTGTTGCAGGTTGAATTCGGTGAAATATCTCCTGATATTCAAACCATCAGCGGTTTGATATTTGAAAGTGCCGGAAAGATTCCTGAAGCAGGTTTTTCTATTCTCATTGGACCTGTCCAGTTTAAGGTTACCGGAGTGGAAAGAAACAGACTTCGCAAAATATTAGTACGGCGTCAGCAGTGAAACCCGGATGTTTTCTTAAATCTTTGATCGTTGGAACGATACTTCTTGGTGTAATCATCTATATCATTTCAACTAAAGGGAAGGAATGGATTGTGAATCCTGTGAAGGAGACACTTGTGGCAAATGCTTTCGAATCCCTACCGGAAGAATTCAAGAAAATAAAAGACTCCAAGGAAAAAATGGTTATCGTCCAAAAGCTTGACAGTCTGATTAATTTGGTAAAAGCAGATTCTGTTTCGGCAACGATTAGCTTCACAAGACTGGAAAAATTTCTCGAGCGGCTGGCTGACTACTCAAAAGACAGTGTACTCTCAAAGACCGAGGTGGATTTTCTGGATAAACTTAGCGATGATATAGTTTCAACAAAAAAACGAAATTTTGTGGAATTTGAAAAGGATACGGTAAAGTGATGAATCAACAGCATAAAACCGAATTAAAGGTCGGTTTGACAGTAATTCTTGGTCTCCTGGTACTGATTTGGGTGATTGGGTGGGCAAAGAATTTAAGCGTTGTCGACAAAGACAAAAAGGTCAAAGTGTTATTTGGAAATGTCTCAGGTTTGGAGATTGGTGACAATGTTACCGTTAATGGAGTTCGTAAAGGATTTGTTGAAACCATCGTGGTGCAGGATTCGTCAGTAATTGTAGGTCTTTCTTTGGATAACGATGTAGAATTACCGGAAGGGTCGAAGTTTTATGTGACCATGCTCGATCTCATGGGTGGCAAAAAGGTGGAAATAAAACCAGGCTCCAAAAAGACACCTCTTGATATGACACTTCTGCAGAAAGGTGAATTTCAGTTTGATATTCCCGAGGTAATGAGTCTCGTTGGAAATATGAGCGGGGATATTCCTAAAATAATGACCAAGATTGATACTTCCCTGAGCGCAATAAATGCTTATTTGAAAGATGACGATATAAAGCGCGACATAAAAACAGGATTGAAAAATTTCGTGGCACTTGCAGTAGAATTCAGATCAGTTCTGCAGGAGCAAAGAGGGCAGATCGATGTCCTTGTAAAAAACGGAATAAAACTGTCACAAAATGCTGACTCGTTAACGATGACTGCCTCCGGATTTATAAAAGAGAATAAAGACTCTATTGCGAGCAGCATCAAAAATCTTAACAATCTTTTAGCGCAATCCGACAAACTCGTTTCGAAGTTGAACTCCATTATCGATGAGACAACATCACAGAAGAATAATCTCGGGAAACTTCTATATGATGAAAAGGGTTATGACGAATTAAAGGCAACTCTCAAAGATGCGAAAGAACTTCTGCAATTAGTGAAAAAACAACTGAAAAATGAGGGATTGAATGTTAATGCCAAAATCGATCTTTTCTAAGAATCACACTTCGTTCATTTTAGTTTTTTCCATTATCTTTTTTTATAGCTGTACAGTCTATTCCCAGATTCCACAAATTAAAGAGGGGATGGTTGTTTCAGCAGATTCAATTGCCACAGAAGTTGGGGTCCAGATACTAAGGGAGGGCGGTAACGCAATCGATGCTGCAGTTGCAACAGGGTTTGCACTTGCGGTTACATACCCCGTAGCCGGTAATATCGGCGGTGGCGGATTTATGGTTATCAGGCTGCAGAATGGAGAGGAAATTACTCTCGATTACCGTGAAAAAGCTCCATCAGGGGCTTCAAGGGACATGTATCTTGATAAAGAAGGGAATTTCATCGACTCTCTGGCTCAAGAAGGCATTCTCTCCGGTGGTGTTCCGGGAAGTGTTTCAGGAATGCTGGCAGCACTTGAAAAATACGGGACAATGAGCAGAGAGAGAGTGGTTGCACCGGCTCTCAAACTTGCAAGAGAGGGCTTTAAATTACCCAAACCAACGGCAGCATCATTCAAAAAGTATAATAGAGCTTTCAACAAATTCTCTTCAACCTCTGCAATATTCACAAAAAACGGTGTTCCGTTCGAACCGGGTGAACTGTTTGTTCAACAGGACCTTGCGAACACACTTGATTTGATAATCAAAGAAGGTAATAAAGGATTTTACGCGGGAACTGTTGCAGATAAGATTGTAGCTCATATGAAAAAGGAATCGGGTTTAATTACCACAGATGATCTCTTAAACTACCAAACAGTCTTTCGCACGCCTGTTACAGGTACCTACAGGGGATATAAGGTGATCTCGATGCCTCCTCCAAGCTCGGGCGGCGTTGCTCTGATTCAGTTGCTTAATATCCTCGAAAATATCGATTTGAAATCTTTGGAGCATTCTTCACCTGAATATGTTCATTATCTGGTCGAGGCGATGCGGAGAGTTTATGCTGACAGGTCTGAATATCTGGGAGATCCAGACTTTTATAAGGTTCCTGTAAAAGAGCTGATCAGCAAGGATTATGCTAAAAAGCTATACTCGCAGATCAAAGCCGTTGCAACCCCCTCAGAAGAAGTAAAACCAGGTCTGGAAACACCTAAAGAAAGCATGGAGACCACTCACTACTCCGTTTTGGACCGGTGGGGAAATGCTGTCAGTGTTACAACCACCATTAATTCGGGATATGGATCCAAACTTGTTATTGAAGGTACCGGTTTTTTCCTGAACAACGAAATGGATGATTTCTCTGCAAAACCGGGGGTTCCGAATCAGTTTGGTCTGCTGGGAAGCGAGGCTAACTCAATAAAACCGGGTAAAAGGATGCTCTCGTCGATGACTCCAACAATTTTACTCAAAGACAATACTCCTTTCCTGATTGTTGGTTCCCCGGGAGGTTCAACAATTATTACTTCCGTTCTTCAGGTAATTCTCAATGTTGTTGATTTTGGCTATGATATCAGGCAAGCTGTGGATCAGCCGCGATTCCATCATCAGTGGTACCCTGATGTGGTATCAATTGAAGAAGATTTATTCACCTCTGACTTCCGTGAAGTTTTTCTTAAGAAGGGTTACACGGTGAAATTTATACCACAACTTGGATTGATCGAAGCCATTTCCGTGGATAATAAAACCGGGAAAGTGTCAGGTGCCTCTGACAGAAGAGGATCGGGACTTGCAAGAGGGGAGGGTGAGAAATGATAGTAGGAACAGGGGTGGATATTATTGAGATCGACAGGATTCGCAAATCCATCGAAAAATTTGGCGACCGCTTTTTGAATAAAATTTATACCAAGACCGAAATTGAATTTTGTTCGAGCAAAGCAGATAAATACCGGCGATATGCTGCACGATTTGCAATAAAGGAAGCGGTCTATAAAGCTGTCATGAAATACGACTCCACAATCGCATGGCTTGACATCTCCGTGCAAAATGACAGCGACGGAGCACCTTTGCTAGAGGACCTTGCCAAAATAACGGCAATAAAACAGGCGGGTATCAGGATACACATATCCTTAAGTCATTGCAATACATTTGCAGTAGCTACTGCAATCGCTGAAAAAGAATAATAGTCAAACTTCTTTAAGGATTTTCTTGTTCCATAATAAACAAGAAAGGAGCAACAATTCAGCTTCCAGAAAAATCAATCCGTCTTACACAATACCTTTGTACTTGTTCTAAATCAGAGTTATGAACCTCTTTCTGTTTGTTCAGTCCGTCGTGCTTTTGATATGATTTATCTTGGTAAAGCCGAGTTGGTGCTTGCTGACAAAGAGAGGACTATAAAAAGTGTCAGAATGAATTATCCCTTCCCGGTGGTAATCCGACTTAGGAAATATGTGCATATACCTTTTAAACAGGTAATCCTCACTCGAAAGAATATTCTAAGACGCGACGGACACAAATGCGTTTACTGTGGCAAATCTGATCTTGCTCTCACTATTGACCATATTATTCCCAAATCGAAAGGCGGAGAAGACTCATGGGAGAATCTGATTTCTGCCTGTCCAAGATGTAACAGCAAGAAAGGTGACCGTACACCATCTGAAGCAGGAATGCCGCTACACTTCCAGCCTTATGCTCCTAATAACATGTTTTTTATTAAATTTACAGTCGGTATTTTAGATAATCGCTGGAAACCATACCTTTTCACTAACTGAAAAAATTGATGCAGAAAAAACGAATTTTAAGCGGGATGCGTCCGACCGGAAAGCTTCATCTCGGACATTACACCGGTGCCCTTGAAAACTGGATAAAATTACAGGATGCCTACGAAAGTTACCATCTTATCGCAGATTACCATGTACTGACCACTAATCTGGACTCATCAAATATTTATAATGATACCATCGATATGGTAATCGACTGGCTTGCTGTTGGGTTGGATCCTGAAAAAGTAAAAATGTTCAGACAGTCGCAGATAAAGGAACATACTGAGCTGTTTTTGATTTTCTCAATGCTCATAACTGCAAACAGACTTGAGAGAAATCCTTCTTTGAAAGATCAGGTAAGAGACCTTAATATACAACAGATTGTATATGGCCACCTTGGATACCCTGTATTACAGGCAGCGGATATCCTGATTTACAAAGGGGCCGTTGTTCCCGTGGGTGAAGATCAGGTTCCACATGTCGAGATTACCCGTGAAATCGCTCGCCGGTTTAACAATCAGTATGGCGATGTTTTCCCTGAACCTGAGCCTCTTCTGACGGTTTTTTCCCGTTTTGCAGGACTGGACGGCGAGGCAAAGATGAGCAAGTCTCTTGGAAATACCATACTTCTTTCAGACGAGCCTGAAACTGTAAAACAAAAACTTAAAAAAGCCGTCACCGATGTACTAAAGGTGAGACGCAATGATCCGGGAAGACCTGAAGTCTGCGTGGTTTTCTCATACCATAAAAAATTCAATCCCGCTGAAGTTGAAGAAATTGAAGCAGGTTGCAGAAGTGGTGCTCTTGGATGTGTCGATTGTAAACTTAATTGTGCTTCAAAGATATCGAAATTCCTCGAGCCGGTGCTCGAAAAGAGAAAAACATACGAGAACAACATCTCACTGGTTCTTGATGTAATTGCCGATGGTGAAAAGGCCGCCAGGGCAGTTGCCAATGAAACCATGACGGCAGTCAGAAAAAACATGAATCTCGGCTAAATGTTCAAAGTCAAACTCGACTCGTTCGAAGGTCCTCTTGATCTTCTCCTCTTCTTCATCAAAAGGGATGAACTTGATATCTACGATATTCCGATTTCATACATTACCAATGAATTTCTGAAGTATCTGGAGTTAATCAAAATTCTTGACCTCGAACAGGCTGGTGACTTCATCCTGCTGGCATCCACGCTGATGCACATTAAGGTAAGGATGCTGCTTCCAAAGAAGATTGACGAAAAGGGGGAGGAAATAGATCCCCGGGCTGATCTTGTAAAACAACTTTTGGAATACAAAAGATACAAGGAAATGGCTGATGAATTTGTCTTTTTTGAATCGGAACAGAGAAAATTGTTTTTCAGAGGCAATTTCAATCTCGATGAAAAATCGACATTTGATGATACCGGGCTGTTATTAAAAAACATTACTGTATTCGATCTTGCAAGGGCATTCCAAAAAATTATGTCCAATCTGAAACCGGAACCGGTACATCAAATTAAAAGAGTACCCGTAAGTATCGAGGACCAGATGGAGTTTATCCGAAATCAATTACTCATTGAAAAAAGAGTAATTTTTTCCAGAATGGTGACAGGATTAAAGATTAAAATCCAGATAGTCTATACATTCATCGCCTTGCTTGAGATGGTAAAAATGCAGTTGATCGGCATAAAGGAGTCCGACAGTTTTAATGATTTTGAAATTTATGAATTAGAAAATGGTTGAAGAACTGTATCTTCCTGTTATTGAAGGACTTGTATTCGCATCCGAGGATCCGATTACCTCGGATGAACTTGTAAGGGCTATCATCGCCATTGATGGAGAGACGACAACTATTTCTTCCGGTGACATCGATTCAGCTATCGATCTGATTAATCTAAAGTATGAACCGGCACACTTTCCCTTCAAAATCGTAAAAATTGCCGGTGGATTTCTGTTCGCAACCAAACCTGAACTGAGTAAATATCTCGGTTATCTTAATTCTGAAAAGATTAAAAGAAGACTCTCTCAGGCATCCCTTGAAACTCTTTCGATTATAGCCTATAAACAACCTATAACAAAACCTGACATCGAAGCCATAAGAGGCGTAAATTCAGATTATATTTTAAGCACACTGCTCGATAAAAGACTTATAACAATATCAGGGAGAGCCGAAACTGTCGGCAGACCTCTGCTTTACGGCACAACCGAAGAATTTCTTAAATATTTCGGCTTGAATAAAATTTCAGACCTGCCAAAACCGCGCGAGATCGATGAATTGATGCAAGATGAAGATTTTATTGAGCAGAAAAGAAAATTGATGATGCAAGCGGTTGAAGAAACAATAGAATTGGAATTAAAAGATGACAACATCGAAAATTAGAATTAATAAATTTCTCGCTATGTCGGGAGTGGCGAGCAGAAGAAAAGCGGAAGAGTACATTCTTGAAGGGAGAGTGGATGTAAACGGAAATACCATCATTTCTCTTGCTTTCATGGTTGATCCGGACAAGGATAAAGTATCTCTCGATGGCGAACCTCTAAAATTCGAGGACAAGGTATATTATATTCTGAATAAACCTTCAGGTTACATAACTACTGTAGAAGACGATAAAAACCGCCCCACAGTTATGGAACTGATAAAAACCTCGAAAAGAATTTTTCCTGTTGGCAGACTTGACTATGATACAACAGGAGTACTGATCCTTAGTAACGACGGTGAATTTGCAAATGTTATGCTACACCCTAAAAACAAGATTCTCAGAACTTATGAGGTAAAACTGGATAAGCCTTTTGAACAGAGCCACTTAGAGCCTTTGTTAAAAGGAGTTTCGATAGAGGGTGGAAAAGGCAGGTTTGAAAGCATTAAAGTCGACAGAAAGAATCCCCGCTCGCTGACGGTCGAGTGCACCGAAGGGAGAAATCTTTTTGTTAAAAGAATGTTCAGAAAGATGGGTTATTTTGTGGATAAACTTCATCGCAGCAAGTTCGCCGGTTTTACTGTAAACGATATCAACTCAGGCGCATACAGACAGGCGAGTAATCAAGAAATCAAGGATGTGCTTGCGAAATATACTCACAGTTAGTTTTGCTCTTGCTTTAGTTCTTAATTTCGGCGCCGAAGCACAAAAGGATTCCATTCGGAACAGCCCAAAGTACTGGACTGCCGGATCGAAAGAAATATGGCAGACTATCGATGGTATCTTAAGTGATCCAAACATTTCGAGTGCTACATGGGGTGTGGTAATTCAATCAATTTCATCCGGCGAAATTCTCTATAAACGAAATGAGAATAAGCTCCTGAATTCTGCATCATTAATTAAACTCTTTACAACAGGAACAGCTCTTGCGTACCTCGGAAGTGATTTTGTTTACGAGACGCTTATAAATACATCGGGAACGATTGAAGGAGATCAATTATATGGTGATCTGATCATAACCGGGTCTGGGGATCCAACAATTTCAGGTCGACTCCAAAATAACGATGTTTATGCCATTTTCAATTCATGGGCTGACAGACTTATAGAGTTGGGTATTTTGAATATCAATGGTGACCTGATTGGTGACGACAGGTATTTTGAAAGCAACGGAATCGGGAGAGGTTGGCAATGGGACCACCTGGGTGAATGGTTCGCAGCCCGGTCGAGTGCTTTGGCATATAACGACAATTCTGTGGATGTTACCATCCTGCCGGGTGAAACAGGTTTCAAAGCTGAAATGGATATTACACCTTCCACCAAATTTATCAGTATCATTAATGACCTTGTGACTGTTGGAAAAGACTCAACAACTTCTGTCGAAATACTGAAATACCCCGGAAGCAACATAATCAGAATTTCGGGTACCATAAAAGAAAATGAAAAACCGGTTATGAAAAGTCTCTCTGTTGACGATCCGGGTGAGTTTTTTCTGCAATGCCTTCGGGAAGTGCTGCACAAGAGAGGAATAAAAATTAAAGGCGGGATAAAGCTTTTGTCAGAGTTTGCACAAATTCAAAACACCCCAAAAACAACTATTCTGTTTCGTCACAAATCGAAACCCCTGTCAGAAATTATTAAATTGTGCAACAAAAACAGTTATAACTTTTATGCTGAACAGTTATTGAGGACAATCGGTTTAGTGGAATCCGGGTTTGGAAGTGCTAAAAATGGAATTAAAGCAGTTAACGGACACCTCAAGAGTGCCGGAATTGATCCCGCCACATTGAATATCGTTGACGGAAGCGGGCTTAGCTTGCTAAATCTTACCTCAGCTGAACAGTTTTCAAAGTATCTGCGTGCCATCTTTAAATCTGAGGACTTTTCCTATTTTTATAATTCGCTACCGGTGGCAGGTCGTGACGGATCTCTTGCCGACAGGCTTCTTGATGCAAGTGCAGCAAACAATCTGAGAGCTAAGCCCGGACTCAATGAAAATGTGAGAAGCCTGGCTGGCTATATAAAATCTGCTGATAATGAAATGATTTCTGTTGTGTTCATTGCGAACAACTATCTTGTACCCTATTCTTTTATTGATAACATTATAGATAAAATTTGCAACAGATTAAGTATTTTGAAGAGAAAAAAATAAAGGAACCAAATTGGAAAATATCCATGTAAATGATGATCTTAACTCTTTGATGAGACGAAGACTTGAAGAGTTGGATGAATTAAAGGCAAAAGGAGTGAACACTTTTGCGTACAGCTTTGATGTAACTTCCGATTCAAAAGATATAATCGAGAATTATATCGAAGAAAGCAAAAGGGAAGTGAAAATAGCAGGAAGAATCGTCACCATCCGCCGTATGGGAAAAGCTTCATTTGCTCATATTCAGGACAGAGCAGGCAAAATTCAAATCTATCTCCGTCGTGATGATATCCCTGATCAGTATGAAAACTTCAAACTATTTGACATCGGGGACATAGTTGGAGTGGAAGGATATGTGTTTAAAACGAGAACAGGTGAGGTTTCAGTACACGCCACTTCAGTCCAGTTACTTACAAAATCGATCCGTCCGATTCCCGTACCAAAAGAGATGATTGATGAAGAGGGCAACAAGGTTATTTATGATCAGTTTTCTGACAAAGAATTGAGATACCGTCAGAGATATCTTGATTTGATTTTGAACCCTGAAGTAAAAGAAGTGTTTGTCACCCGGTCAAAAATAATCTCTGCCATGAGGTCGTTCCTCGATTCCAAGGGAATTCTTGAGGTTGAAACACCTGCCCTGCAGTCGATTTATGGAGGTGCATCTGCACGCCCGTTCGTAACACACCATAACGCTCTGAATATCCCGCTATATCTCCGAATTGCAGATGAACTTTATCTGAAAAGGCTCATTGTTGGTGGTTTCGACGGGGTTTATGAAATTTCTAAAGATTTCCGAAACGAGGGAATGGACAAAACACATAATCCTGAATTCACGATGATGGAAGTGTATGTAGCCTATAGAGACTATGAGTGGATGATGTCTTTCGTTGAGGAAATGGTTGAGCATATCTGTATATCTGTTTATGGTACTACAAAATTTGATGTGGATGGTCAGACCATTGAGTTTAAAGGTCCCTGGAAAAGGGTTTCGATGGTTGATTCCTTAAAAGAAAAAACCGGAATCGATTTCCTCTCCGCATCTGATGAAGAAGTACTCACAATTGCCAAAAAATTCGGTATCGATACACAGAAAGTTCAAAGCCGCGGAAAAATTATTGACGAACTTTTTGAAATCACAACGCAAAGTGAATTAATCCAGCCCACTTTCGTAATTGATTACCCGGTTGTAACTTCTCCATTGGCTAAAAAACACCGTGAAAAAGAGGGACTGGTTGAAAGATTTGAAGGATTTGTAGTGGGCAGAGAAATCTGCAATGCCTTTAGCGAACTAAACGATCCAATTGATCAGAGAGCACGATTTGAAGATCAGCTAAAGCAGCGTGACCAGGGTGACGATGAGGCTCAGGTAATCGATGAGGATTTTGTAAGAGCACTTGAATACGGAATGCCTCCTACTGCCGGTCTGGGTGTCGGTATCGACCGTCTTGTCATGCTCCTCACGAACCAGCCTTCGATCAGAGATGTAATTCTCTTTCCAACAATGAAGCCTCTGAAGTAGTGAGAAAATATCTCCCGTTTCTTTTACTTATTATTTTGATCAATCTCTTGCCACAATCCGAAAGTGGCAAGAGTCTGATCCCTCCAAGGGAACCGGGTGACTCAATCACGATTTTCGCCGATTCTTCCCGGTTTCTGAAACCGGTTTATCCAAAAATTGAATTCCCAAAACCTGACTATTTGCTTTTAAGTGGGCTTGGAGCCGTCTATACAGGTTCCATCGCTGCGATTCACTTGTATCAGACTAATGCATGGTGGAGCGGAAAAAGAGGGAGTTTCCGGTTTATTGAAGACTGGGATTACGCATTGTGGCTCGATAAGGTCGGGCATTTCTATGCTCCAATAATTCTTTCCCATGCATTTTCAGTTGGACTTGAGGCAGCAAAAGTTGATTATGGCACCGGCATTTGGGTGTCTTCGGCTGCAGCTCTGTTTTTTCAATTATATGTGGAATTTGAAGATGGTTTTGCCCAGGACTGGGGTTTTAGCAGAGGGGATGCCGTAGCAGATGTTCTTGGAGCAGCTTACCCGGTTTTTCAGTATTACTATCCTGTCCTTTACAATTTCCAGCCCAGATTTAGTTATTTCCCTAAAAACCTCGGGAAGGAAGGTCACAATCCGGGACAAAAGCTCATCGTGGTCGATGATTACGAAGGACAAAAATTCTGGCTTTCTGTCCGGGTTAATAATTTGTTTGGAGAAGGTTTCAAGAAGTTCTGGCCCGATTTTCTTATGCTTAGTCTGGGCTATGGTGTGCGGGACCTGGACGGCAGGGGAGGCGGAAAAGCCGATTTTTATATAGCACTCGATCTTGATTATGAAACCATCCCTCTTTACGGTGCATTCTGGCAAATGGTTAAAAATACCTTTGGATTTATCAAATTTCCGATGCCTGCAGTTAGAATTACAAACGGTGTGGCATTTTTTGGTCTTTGCTTTTAATGGGAAAACCTGAATTTTCGATAATCATCCCAACACTAAATGAAGAAAAACTTCTCCACGGGCTTTTTGATAATCTAAAGAGACTGACCAGTCTGACGGAACACTCTGTTGAGATCATCGTTGCCGATGGTGGAAGCACAGATGAGACCTTGTCTATCGCTCTCAAGTATGCTGACAAGATAGTAAACGCTAAATTCGACGAAGTAAATAACATTGCTTCAGGGAGAAATGCAGGTGCAAAAACAGCAGCTGGCGATTTTCTTCTGTTCTGCAATGCCGATATTCTTTTTGATAATGTGAATTCTGTGATCGACCAAATATGCCGTGAATTCGAAACAAAAAGCCGCCTGATTGCTATTGCCGCATGGGTTGATACTTTTCCCGAGGAGGAAAAAACCATCGACCGGATTTTCCACCGGTTCTACAACCACTACTTTAAATTTCTTAATACTCTCAGTTTAGGCATGGGCAGGGGTGAATGTATCATAGTAAAAAAGGAGTTTTTTGAAAAGGCAGGATATTTTAATTTTGCACTTCCGGCGGGTGAAGATTTTGAACTTTTTAATCGTCTTATAAAACTGGGGAAAGTCGAATATTCAAAAAAGATACGGGTCTTTGAATCACCCCGACGATTTCGAAAGTCCGGATATTTAAGGGTAACTGCGTTGTGGACATTTAATGCACTTTCAATAATGCTGAGAAAAAAGACCGTCTCCTCTGAATGGAAACCGGTCAGATAGAAAATCTGGTAAAAAATGGATAATAAAGTTGTAAAATCACTTATTGTGATCGTTGTTCTCCTCTCACTCTTCATGCTGTACGAGCGATTTTACGGTAACGGGAGCCTCTTTGCCACAGGTGAAAAGGATAAAATTGATCAGGCTTACGATCTGATTAAAAAATTATATGTTGATGAACTCTCCGATTCGACACTTGGAAGGAACGCAATAGAGGGGATACTCTCAAAACTTGACCCTCACAGTGTCTATTTGACCGATGATGAGGTCAGAGGAAGTGAAGAGGAAATGAAGGGTGAGTTCGAAGGAATCGGGATTGAATTTCAATTGATAAAAGACACAATCAATGTAATTTCTGTTATGCCGGGGGGTCCAAGTGAAAAAGCCGGTCTCCTTCCGGGTGATAAAATTATTAAAATTGGCGACTCTTCTGCAGTGAAAATAAAAACTGATCTGATCAGGAAAAGAATAAAAGGGAAAGCCGGCTCCACTGTAAATATCTCCATTTTGAGGTATGGAAAAAAGGATTTAATTGTTAAATCGATAAGAAGAGGAAAGATTCCCGTTAAATCTGTCACAGCGGGATTCATGCTCGACTCGATAACAGGCTACTTTAACATTGTAAGATTTGGTGAGAAAACATCCGTTGAAGTATTGGATATGCTGAATTCACTTCGTGCCAAGGGAATGAAGCAGATCGTAATCGATTTGCGTAATAATCCGGGTGGATATCTGAATGAGGCGGTTAAAATTGCCGATTACTTCATAGATGGAGAGAAAGTAATAGTATCGACAAAAGGACGAATTTCTCAGGCGAATGAAGTTTTTAAAGCTGAGACTGCATTTCCGTTCGAAAAAATGCCTCTGATTCTCCTCATCAACAGGTCGAGTGCATCAGCAGCGGAAATACTCGCAGGAGCAATTCAGGATTGGGACAGGGGTCTTATCATCGGAGAAAGAAGTTTCGGGAAGGGCCTTGTCCAACAGCAGGTGCCTCTTGGCGACGGTTCCGCCATCAGACTCACAATCGCGAAATATTACACCCCGTTGGGGAGATCCATACAAAGGCATTACGAAGATAGAGAAGACTACTATAAGGAAGTGGAGGAGAGGGAAGATTCTGAAAACGAATCCCTTTCAGACTCTGTAAATCATCTTCCTTCTTATCTTACACCGGATAAAAGAAAAGTATATGGCGGGGGAGGGATAACCCCTGATGTGGCTGCCGGTGTTTTTGAAGACAAAAAAGAGGCTTACGCTCTCCTGAGAAACAACTTTTACTCACAGGCTGCACTTTTGTGGTTTGAAAAAAATGGTGATCGAATTAAAAATGAATTTAAGGATGTGAGTGGGTTTGAGAGTAAATTTGAATTCAGTCAGGGTGATATAAATTCATTCCTCGCTTTTGCAGGTGAGATAAATCTTGAATCAGATATCAAAAATTCACCTGCCAGCATTTCATACATGAAAAACAGAATTAAAGCCGAGGTCGCCCGCTACATCTGGAACCAGCAAGGGTTCTATTTCGTTTACATGAAACATGATGATGTTGTACTCAAAGCTCTGAAACTGTTTCCTGAAGCGGCAAAAATTGCAAAACTAAGATAGAGGAGATATATTTAGATTGAAAAATTCAAAAGCCACCATCTGCTCTTACGGAGGTCAATTTCCTCAAATCGATGATTCCGTCTTTATCGCTGACGGAGTACGAATAATAGGGGATGTTACGGTTGGGAAATGCTCCTCTTTGTGGTATAACTCTGTTCTTAGAGGCGATGTTCAGTCAATCACCATTGGGGAGTTTACTAATATTCAGGATGGTTCGATCCTTCATGTAACAGGTGAAAACTTTCCATTGAAAATTGGAAGTTTCGTTACAGTAGGTCACAGCGCCAATCTGCATGCCTGCACCATTGAAGACTATTCTCTAATCGGAATAGGTTCCCTCATTCTCGATGGTGCTCTAGTGGAGAGAAACTCCATCGTTGCCGCGGGTTCTGTCGTCACTCCCGGGATGGTAATAAAATCGGGATTTATGTATGCAGGAACACCTGCAAAAATAATTCGCAATTTAACTGAGAAAGAACTTGCTTATTTCGAAAAAAGTGCTTATCATTATTTTGAGATTGCAAAAGAAAGTGAAATATCAATTTTGAATGATATTAGAAAGGACTTGCAATGAAAAATATTGATGTCGAAATTCATTCGAAACCAGCGCTCACAAAAACACTGGTAAAAACCATTGTGAATGAGGTCTCGAAAATTAAGGACTTTCATTTTTCTTATCTTGAAATTTCTTTCGTTACAAAGGAGATTATTCGGGAAATAAACAAAGAACATCTTAATCACGATTATCCCACAGACATCATTACCTTCGAGTATGACAGAGACGAAGATGGCAAAATAGATGCCGAATTGCTTATCTGTAGTGAAATTGCTGAAGAAAATGCCGAAGAATTTGGTGTTTCGGTGGAAAGTGAGCTCCTGAGACTCATCGTTCACGGGATTTTGCATTTAACCGGTTACGATGACACGACGGATGAGAAGAAAAAAATCATGAAGAGTGAGGAAGATCATCTCGTAGAGTTGCTTTATCCAAAATTATTTATTATATAATCAAGCAACTTTTTTATATTCTGTGATTACTGACCTCGATAAAAATTGTGAAGCTTTTCTGGCTTATCTTGAGTTGGAAAAAAAGACTTCTCAGAATACTTTGACAGCATATCGACATGACTTGCAAGAGTTCAGGACTTTCTGTGATGAACTTGAAATCAAATCCTTGCGACATGTTTCCATAAAAGTTGTCAAGAGATATGTTGGTCACATGAATGGAAGAGATCTTGACAAATCCAGTATCGCCAGAAAAATGACGACGCTAAGGATGTTTTTCGATTTTCTGCTGGATCGTGAGTTGATTGATTATAACTTTATAAAAGACATTAAGAATCCAAAATTTCGAAGAAAACTGCCGGAGATTATCTCTGAAAAGGAATTTGAAAAAGCTGCCTCTGTATCGCAAACTCTCGAACAAAACCAATTTAAAATTCTTCTCCATGAAGCAATTCTTGAATTGCTCTATGGATGTTCTTTGCGTGTTTCAGAGGTTTGTTCAGTAAAAACCGGGGATATCGATTTCCTAAAAGGATCGATAAGAGTTTTAGGGAAGGGTTCAAAAGTTAGAATTGTCCCTGTCGGAAGAGTTTCCCTTGATTGTCTGAAAAAATATTACGATATTAGAATTGGAATCTCTGTCAGTCCGTATTTCCTGATTAATCATCTTGGAAATAGTATAAATGTAAAATATGTTTACCGGCTGGTCAACCGTTACCTGTCGGTGGTTACCGAGATTGAGAAAAAAAGTCCTCATGTGTTGCGACACAGTTCTGCTACCCACATGCTGGACAATGGAGCGGATTTACTGGCAATAAAAGAGATATTAGGTCATGAAAATCTTTCAACCACACAGATATATACGCATGTAAGTATCGAACGGTTGCGAAGTATATACAAAAAAGCTCACCCAAAGTCATAATTATTCGGGAGGTACCATGAATATACAGATAACAGCAAGAAAGTTCACCGCAAGAGACACCTTAAAAGATCTGATTAAGGAAGAGGTTCTCTCATTACAGAAATTTTCAGACGAAATTCTTGATGTCGAGGTGATCATGAGCTATCAAAATGTGAAGGATAGCATCAAGGAAGTTGAGTTGATAGTTAAACTCCCAGGAACAGTTTTAACTGCCAAAGATGAAGCTGACGAGTACGGCAAGGCACTAAAAGCCGCCGTGGAAAAAATCGAAAAACAGATCACAAAAAGAAAAACAAAAAGAGACGCTGTAAAGAAAACCGAACAGGAGTTGTAATTTATTGGAACTGATTAAAAAAGACCACATTACTGTTGAGTTCTTCTTTAACAGAACAACCGGTAAATTTAAAATCACAAATTTCACGGGAACCCGTGGATTTGAAAAGAAAATAAAAGAACCTAATCTTCACAGACCCGGCTTGGCTTTAGCCGGGTTTGTTGATTTATTCTCGTACAACAGGATTCAGATTTTCGGAAATACTGAGATCAGATATTTGTTGTCCATACCTGAAGAACAACGAAAAACCACCATCGAGAATATCTTCAAATTTGACATTCCCTGCATAATCATCACCAACAACATTCAACCGTTCCCTGAAATGTTCGAGTTATCGGAGAAATACGGTGTGGCGATATTCGGTTCACCTGATTCCACAACGAGATTAAGTTTCTTTATAAGTGATTTCCTCGACGACCAGTTTATGCCCCAGGCATCCATCCATGCTTCCTTGATTGATGTTTACGGAGTGGGAATCCTTTTCACGGGTCAATCGGGAGTAGGGAAGAGTGAGGTCGCTCTGGATCTGGTGGAGAGGGGTCACCGGCTTGTTGCCGACGATGTTGTGATCGCTACCAAAAAGGGAGAGGGAATAATCATGGGTTCCGGAACCGATCTTTCGAAACATTTTATGGAAATCCGGGGTCTTGGTCTGATTAATGTGGAAAAAATGTTTGGAATCCGTGCAATCCGGTATCAGAAGAGAATCGAAGTAATTGTCCATCTCGAGATTTGGGACCCCGAACACGAATACACAAGGACAGGATTGGATGATACGACCACTCAAATTATGGATGTGGAACTGCCATATGTAACCCTCCCGATAGTTCCCGGCAAGAATATTACAGTAATCACTGAAGTCATCGCGCTAAATTATCTGTTGAAGCATTATGGCTACGACAGTGCAAAGATATTCAGAGACCGACTGGACAGAAGATTGAAAAGCCCCTCGGGGGATAATTTTACCCGCGGAATTGACTACTTTGAGCACGATTTCGAGTAAATATGTCTTGTTTAAGAGTGTCAGTTTCTTAGTTTTGTACATCAAATTTTTATTTTTTTTATTCTTTAAATTCAAGACTCTATGCGCAATTTTCTGAGCAGATATTATTTTATCTCCAGACGAGAACTTAAAATACGCACATTTAAATTACCCCCTGCAAAATCGATTTTCCCAGTTATTGTTACATTTTTTGTTTTTCAATTTATCATTCTACTCACATCCGGATTCTTTCCGGGGGTATCAGGTGACAACGAAAACTCCTCAGGGCTCGCTGTCGAAAACGCAGAATTAAAGAAACAGCTCACAGAGCTGAAAGAGGAGATTGCCCGTGTCAACGGGAGACTCTCAACAGTAATAAGTCTGAATAATGAAATCCGGGAGATTGCCGACCTTCCCAGAATGGATGAAGACCTGTTCAAAATTGACAACACCCTTGCATCCTACGAATTAACAGGAGGGCTGGCATCCGCTTCTTACGGCAGTCTTGAAGATGCCTCCAAATTATTGAAACTGCTCGAAAACAATCTCGAGCTTCAGTCGAGAATCAACAAGGAAATTTCAACAGCATTCGTCGACAAGACCGGCTACCTCAGGGGAATACCCTCAATAAAGCCGTTGGATGCTTCTTTTAACCGGACAAGTTTTGGTCCGCGTAAAAATCCGATTACAGGAAGGCCGCAGTTCCACACAGGACTCGATATGGGTTCCACCTACGGACAGGAGATTTTCGCTTCTGCAGATGGAATCGTGGAAAGAGCTGATAATTTCAGCGGCTACGGACTTTGTGTAATTATTGCTCATGCCTCGGGTTACAAAACTCTGTACGGGCATTGTTCCAAACTTTTAGTAAAAAAAGGGGACAAGATTTCCAGAGGTGAGCTAATCGCTCTTGTAGGAAGCACAGGGCTCTCAACAGGACCCCATCTTCACTACGAAGTTATCTATAACGGCGAACATTTAAACCCGGCTGATTTTTTCTTTGACGAGGAAAAAGCCAATTTTGACAAGAAATCGAAGAAATAACAAAATAGGGATCAATATATGATTTGGACAATTGAACTGGCGTCTTATCTCGAAGATGCTCCTTGGCCCGCTTCCAAGGAGGAATTGATTGATTATGCAGAACGCATCGGGGCTCCGCTTGAGGTTATCGAAAACCTGAAGGAACTGGAAGACTCCGATGAACCGTATGAATCAATTGAAGATATCTGGCCCGACTATCCTACTGACGAAGACTACTTCTTCAATACCGATGAGTATTGAGTGAAGTGTAATTCCCTCTGATAATGGATCCGTTCAGTGGTATTTATGGTCAGGAATCCGTTAAGGAAATACTTACCGGATTTCTGACCAATAAAAAATTTCCGCAAGCCCTCCTTTTCTCGGGACCCGCCGGTACGGGGAAAGATTTTATGGCTATCAGATTTGCAAATCTGTTAAACTCTATCTCTGACGGTCTTCCATCTTTTTCACACAGTGATTCCATTCAGGAACCTGTGATAAAATTTATTTGCCCTCTACCTGTAGGCAAAAATGAATCATCTGACGATGGTCCATATGACAGGCTCGCACAAACAGACATAGAATTCATCCAGGAGGAGTTTCACAAAAAAGAAGCGAATCCCTACTACCACATAAAAATTCCAAAAGCCAATGATATCAAAATCTCGTCTATCAGATCGATTACGAGATATCTATCGTTGTCCAGCGACACCTCGGGTTACAGAGTTATTTTGATATCAGATGCCCATCTGATGAATGAGCCCGCACAAAATTCTCTTCTGAAGAATCTTGAAGAACCACCCAAAGGCTTTGTTTTTATACTTACAACCTCCGAGCCGGGAATGCTCAGGGAGACCATCCGTTCAAGATGCTGGCCCCTCGAATTTCGTCCGTTATTCCCCGAGGATGTGGGGCAGATCCTTAACAGATATTTTGATGTTGAAGATCATGAAGCAGAAATATTGGGGAAAATAAGTGGTGGATCTGTCTCACGAGCTTTATACCTGAAAGAAAAAAATCTCGTAGACAGGCAGGCAACGGTTGTGTCATTCCTCAGAAACTCCCTTAGTGGTAAATTCCGGTCTGCACAAATGGAATTGAAAGAGGTCATAACGGAAAACGACAGTGACTTGTTTCGACTCTTTTTTAATCTCGTGATGTACTGGTTTGAAGATTACAAACGCTATCTTGCGGGTATCCGGGAGGGTTTGTTTTACTCGGGACATATGGACACTTTTGAAAAATTTTCGGTCAGATATGATAAACTTGACCCCACAAGGGCGATCGATTCGATTGAAAAAATCCTTTATTTTATTGAAAACAACAATGTTAACATGCAAATAGCCTCCTATAATATCATGTTTCTGTTAGCATCCCTGATCCAGGAAGAGATCAGATCTGAAAAAATTTATCTTTTATGAAAGGCATTACAATGAAAAAAGTAGTAATTACTCACGCAAAAAGGACTCCAATCGGCTCATTCGGTGGCACTCTTGCATCTTTTACCGCAGCACAACTCGGTTCCTTTGCAATTAAGGCAGTGCTCGAGGAATCAGGCATCGATAAATCGAAGGTGGATGAAGTAATATTCGGAAATGTGCTCATGGCAGGTCAGGGACAGGCTCCCGCACGCCAGGCTGCGATTTATGCCGGATTACCCGATACTGTTGAAACCATGACATTAAACAAAATGTGCGGCAGTGGCTTAAAAGCAATAATGCTTGCACATCAGGCAATTCTTGCCGGTGATGCAGATGTAATAATTGCTGGAGGCATGGAGTCAATGTCCAATGCTCCTTATCTTCTTCCAAAAGGGAGAAACGGATTTAAGTATGGTCACGGCGAGATTCTTGATTCAGTCCTGCTTGATGGACTCACAGATGTTTACAACAAGATTCACATGGGAAATTGTGCTGAGATATGTGCAAAAAACATGACTATCACAAGAGAAGAGCTCGATGAGTTTGCCATCAACTCCTATACAAAAGCACAGACTGCTCAAAAAGAAGGCAGATTTAAGGAGGAGATGGTTCCACTGGTACTAAAAACCAAGGCAGGAGAGACCATCATCGATAAAGATGAAGACCCTGAAAAGACCAATTTCGCAAAAATTCCTACCCTGCGACCCGTCTTTGATAAAGAAGGTGTGGTAACTGCTGCAAATGCAAGTAATCTGAACGATGGAGCCGCTGCCGTTTTGGTGATGTCTGAAGAAAAAGCACTTGAATTGGGTTATAAACCACTTGTCGAAATTGTAGCCCAGAGTTCTGCAGCTAAAGCTCCTGTTGATTTCACAATTGCACCGGCTGACGCAATACACAAAGTATTGAACAAAGCAGGCCTGACTGTAAAAGACATCGACCTCTATGAGATTAATGAAGCCTTCGCTGTCGTTTCCATTGCTGTAAACAGATTGACAGGTATTTCAACTGAGAACACAAATGTTAATGGTGGAGCCATTGCTCTTGGTCATCCGATCGGGGCAAGCGGTGCGAGAATTGTAGCAACACTTGTCCACGAGATGGTTAAACGCAATTCCACTTACGGTCTGGCAAGCCTCTGCATCGGTGGTGGTGAAGCTTCCGCAATGATCGTCAAAAAATACGAATAGAGGAGATCACATGAATATTAACAAAGTCGCTGTGGTTGGTGGCGGTACCATGGGTAATGGAATCGTTACCGTGTTTGCAATCAACGGATTCAAGGTCACTCTCGTGGAAACCAGACAGGAGCTTCTTGACAGAGCTATAGCGAATATTTCGTCAAGTCTTGAAAGAATGGTGAAAAAGGAAACAATTTCCTCCGAGACAAAAAGTTCAGCGCTTGCCAATATAAGCACATTGATCGGGGTTGAGAATATTGATCCCGATTCTGATCTTGTCATCGAAGCTGTTTTTGAGAACAAGGATGTTAAGTTAAGTATTTTTAATACTTTAGAGAACTTTCTTAAACCTGATGCAATAGTTGCATCCAATACTTCCTCCATTTCGATTACGGAACTTGCACCCGTAACAAGAGCTGACAGATTCATTGGAATGCATTTCATGAATCCCGTACCTGTTATGAAACTCGTGGAAATTATTCGCGGCTACTCCACGAGCGATGAAACCTACGCGACCATAAAAGAGTTGACACTAAAACTTCAGAAGGTCCCGGTTGAAGTTCAGGACTATCCGGGTTTCATTTCGAACAGAATTCTAATGCCTATGATCAATGAAGCCATCTTCTGTTTAATGGAAGGCGTTGCTTCAAAGGAAGATATCGATTCAGTTATGAAACTGGGAATGAATCATCCCATGGGACCCCTTACACTTGCTGATTTCATCGGATTGGATGTCTGTCTTGCAATAATGGATGTGCTCTATTTTGGATTTAACGATCCGAAATACAGGCCGTGTCCACTTCTCAAAAAGATGGTGGCGGCAGGCAAACTCGGCAGGAAATCGGGGGAAGGGTTCTATAAGTACCAGTAATAGAAGAGTTGGCTGGATTGCCACAATCTCAGCGGTACTCAAATATTATGCACTTAAGATTCCTGTCAGATCGTATAACTGGGATCTTACTCAAGATGGATACACACTTCTTTTAGGCGCTGTTACCGGAGTTTTATGCGGTTTCGGCGCCGTTATTTTTCATTTTTCGATTAACCTGATCAGAGACCTTTTCTTTTTTCTTCCCCCGGAAATAATTTCCGGCTTCAAAACTTTCTATCCTGATACCGTCCCCGGGGTCCTGTATGTTATACTGGTACCGGCAATCGGCGGACTTGTTGTCGGCACCCTAGCCATGGTCTTCGAAAAAGGTAAAAAAGGGGAGGGGATACCGAATGTAATTCTCGCTGTGGCGACAAAAGGCGGAATTATTAAGGGAAGTGTCGCAATTCTTAAAACAGTCCAGACAGCTATAAGCATTGGTACCGGTGGTGCCGGTGGAAAAGAAGGACCAATCGTTCAAATAGGTGCTGCAATTGGTTCAGGATTTGGTCAGTTTTTGAACCTCTCTTCTGACAGATTGCGTATTCTCGTTGGATGTGGTGCCGCAGCAGGTCTCTCGGCAGCTTTTAATGCACCTTTAGGTGGTGCAATTTTCACAATGGAAATAATTCTCAGGACTTTCAATTCCAGATCACTAGGTCCGATTATAGTGTCATCGGTCTTTGCCACAGTTATCTCAAGAGGATTCATCGGGGAGGAACCGGCATTTCAAATTCCCGTTTACAATCTGAACAGTAACTCCGAGTTTTTATTCTACATTGTTCTGGGAATACTTTCGGGGTTGATGGCAGTGTACTTCGTCAAAGTGATTTTTTATTTCGATGAAATGTTTACCAAACTTACAGTACCGACATTTCTAAAGCCGGCAATCGGAGGCTTGATGGTTGGCATCATCGGCGTATTGTTACCGGGAATATACGGCTTCAATCAGCAAACAATAGATAAATCACTCTATAACCAGAATACGCTCGAGTTGATGATTTTACTCTTTTTGCTAAAACCACTTGCTACTTCACTTACTGTCGGATCCGGCGGGCATGGAGGAACATTTGCTCCCAGTCTGTTCACTGGTGCCATGCTCGGAGGAGCATTCGGACAGGTTGTAAACATTCTTTTTCCACAGGTACCGGCAGCTCCGGGAGCTTACGCCCTCGTGGGAATGGGTGCGGTTGTTGCCGGTACGACTCACGCGTCACTCACAGCTCTTATTATGGTGTTTGAAATGACAAACAACTATAAGATTATCCTGCCTCTGATGCTCACAATTATTATTTCAACCATGATCTCCAAAGGAATCCTGAAAGGATCACTTTACACATTAAGACTTGGCAAGGAAGGCACGGGACTCGATGTCTACGGCAGAAAAAGCTCGGTATTAAAATCAATGAAGATTTCCGCTATTGTTGAAGAAGTCAAGGAGTTTATTCAGGAATCGGACAATTACCAAAAAGTTGTGGAGTCATTAAGAAATTCCCAGTATGAGACGCTTCTTGTACTCGATAAATCGGGTGAAGTAAAAGGTGTGATATCTTACACAGATTTGAGAAAATCTCTGTTTGATGAAGAGACCACGGCCGTAATGGAGTTTTTAATTGCAGGAGATTTGATGAAGAAAAGGTTCACAAAGATAAGTGACCTTGAAAATGCTGACAATGCTTTGAAAATGATGGAGACTTTTGATTTGGAATTTCTTCCGGTGTACGACACCGATGATAAATTCATTGGGGTAGTCTCAAAACAAAAAATACTCAGAGTATATCAAAATGAGTTGTTTTTAGCAGAGAAGAACCTTGATCTGTCAAGTTAACCGTTTTAAGACCTTTTAAATGTCCTATAATGTATATTATGTAAACTAAAAGTAATATCGAGTAACAGAGGCTTTACTGGCGGTTATTTTCATACCACCTCCCCGCATCCGTGGTTTTATAGACAAATATTTGCCATTCAATCATGGAATTACTTTTTCACTTCAACTGCCGGAATCAGGTAGAATTTTAACATCGATTTTTTGTTAAAGGTTTTCTTTGCCATCTCTGAAATATCCTGTAGTGTCATCTTTCTGATGATCTCATTTCCTTCTGCGAATCCTTTTAAATCAGAACCGCTCATTGCGTGTGAACTGATCAGGTTAAGTATGCCTCCGTTCGTCTGGAAAACTTCTTCGCGTTCCTTAAGAGCATTTTCCTTCGCCTTCTGAAGCGTTGTTTCATCATTGAAGTTTTGAACTAAAGAATCGATAATGGACACGGTTTTTGCGGTAAGTTCTTCCTTTCTGGCAGGGTCACAATTAAAAAACACAGTATTATTGAATTGCGATTCAGGATACTGATTAAAACTGACACCGGCTGAAATAGAATAACTTCCGCCAAGTTCCTCCCGAATAACCTCATTAAGCTTAACATCAAGCACTTTTTGCAGAATTGTCAATTCAAGATTGCTTTTTCTGCTCCAGTTGTACCTTCCCGGGAAGGCTATAAAAACTGTTGCCTTGTTTTCCATCCCTTTTTTCACAGTTTTCTCAACACCATTTTGCGCATATCTGACTCCCCTGTCGAGCCATTCTTCATGCTCAACACTTTTTTGGGATGCTATATACCTGCAAATAAGTGATTTAATAACATCTTCATCGAAATTTCCTGTAAAAACAAAAGTAAAATCGCCTGCTGAATTGAATCTCTCCTTGAATATCTGATATGCCTTTTGTTGATTTATTTCACCGAAGCGACCGATACTCATCGGTTTCATGCGCGGGTTGTCGTTGTACAGAGCCACAACTATTGAATCATAAAACACATTATCGGGTGAAAGTCCTTCATTTATCAGATAACTTTTTAGTTTTTCCATAAAATTTGCGGTGGAAATCGTATCCAGACGCGGTTTTTCAAATGTGAGATACACCAGCCGAAAGAAATCCTCGAGATCATTAACCGAACTTTGTCCGTTAATTTCCTCATAAAGCTCGGTCACATTAGTCTGGACAGAGATCATTTTTCCTGCAAGTTTCTTGTAAAGTTCAGTAAGGTTGAAATCACCCAAACCCGATTCCTCGACGATCGAAGTGGCATAATTTGCTGAAACAAGGTCTCTTTCCTCAACTTTGGATAGACCGCCTCTGCTAAAACCGTACATCAGCACTTCATCTTTTTGCAACGCGGTTTTTTTAAGATAAACTTTAGCTCCGTTACTCAAAGTCAGCAATTTTACATCATACACATCAAGGTTTTCCTCTGAGAGAATCCTGCCGGGTTTTGGTTCCACTTCCACTAGCGGCTTGTTTACTTCAGTTGATTGAGGTTTTACAATCTCCATCGTGGAAACAGATTTGAAGATGTTTTCAAGATCTTCCTTTTTTGGAACCTTTACCCCTGTTTTTTCCGGATATGATATAAGAGTGACCATATTCGAATCAGTGATCAGCTCTGAGGCAATTTTATTTAATTCCGCAAGTGTAATCTGTGGTACAATTTCCTTGTAAATCTTATAACCCGTTTCAATATCTGTGTAAATAGCATCATTAATAAACTGATCAAGCAAGGCATTCACTACACCGGAGGAATACTGGTTGTCCTTCTCCCGGTAATAATTGTCCATCGATGCGTTAAGATTTTCCTTTGCCCGTGAGAATTCCTCATTAGTAAAACCATATCTTTTCATTTTTTCACCCTCGAGAAGGAGAAGAGAAAAAGACGAATCGATTAAATTTTCTTTGGAAGTGGCGTAGAGAACGAACGCACCTTTATTATAAGAAAGGGTTGTGGAATATCCCCCACCATTCTGTAGTGGTGAATTGCTTGATTTAGAGATATCAAACAGTCGTTCACTAAGAATGGAACCGACAATCTGGTGAATGATCCCTTTTTTATAGTCAGCCACAGTATTAGCCTTCAGCACTGGACGCTTATTCACTATCACCACATTGCTCAAGGTGGTTTCCTTGTCACCAACGATTGAATAAAGTCTCTCTTTATGATCCGGAACTTCATAAATAATTCGCTTCTTAGGGCTTTCAGAGGCACTGTAAGACCCGAAATACTTTTTGACGAGTCTTTCCATGTCCCCGGCTTTAAAATCACCCACAACCACCAACGACATTAATTCCGGCTTGTACCACTCTTTGTAGTAATCTGTCAAAGCCTTGTGTGGAAAAGACTTTAGAATATTTTCATCTCCGATCGGTAATCTCTGTGCGAATCTTGAGTTATGGAAAAGAACAGGAAACTGAATGTCCCTGATTCTCCCTTCCGCACCCTTACCCATTCGCATTTCCTCAAGCACCACTCCCCTCTCCTTCTCGATTTCCAGCGAGTCGAAAGTCGCTTGAAACGCCCAGTCGGAAAGCACCATAAAAGCAGAATCAAGAATCGATTCACGATCTGTAGGCACAGTGAGCATATACACAGTTTCTTCTGTCGAAGTGTAGGCATTTATTTCAGGACCAAATTTCATACCGAGAAGCTCAAGAAAATCGATCACTTTATTTCCAGGGAAATTCTTTGTTCCATTAAACAGCATGTGCTCAGTAAAATGTGCGAGCCCTTTTTGATCATCGCGCTCATTCAATGAACCTGTCAATATCACCAGTCGCAGTTCAGCCTTTTTTTCAGGTAATCTGTTTTTAAGTATTGAATACTTTAGACCGTTTGGGAGAGTCCCTTCCAAAACGGAACGATGTTTTGGAATTGAATCCGTAGCGGACTGAGGAAAAAGATTGATCGCGAACAGAAATATGGTTAAGATTGATAATTTTGTCAGTTGCATGGTACGGAAAGTCCTTTTAATTAAGACAGATCGGCAGGGTAAAAACTTAATATATGACATTTAATTTGTGTGGTGAGATTGACAATCTGATTTCTTTGACCAGATCCGCAGATGATTCTCCGTCAAGATGCAGGTATGCCGGTTCATCAAGTGAGATAGTATAATTGTTTGTTGTAAAACAAGTTACCTCTTTCAATCCAAGGTGAGAGCCTGTAATTGCTTTAGGCAGATTCTTAAAAATCCTGGGCAGGGACATATTTTCGACGATACAAACATCTGCCAGTCCATCATCAACTTTTGCGTCGGGTGTCAATTTAAAACCTCCACCTGAAAAGATTCCGTTTCCCGTCGTGATAAACATGGCTTCGCCGCTCAAATTCTTTCCATTCCCTGTGGACAGTTTGTATCTGACAGGTGTATAAGAGAATAGTGCCTGAATAAGAGAAATGATATAAACCGTCATCCCGGTCAGGAACTTCTTCTTTTCTTTCAATTTACCAACATAGGCGTCGAATCCTATCCCCGAGGTATTGATAAATTTTTTCTTCTCAACACTACCATCTGCGAATGTGATTCTTAAATCCCATACATCCATTGCAACTGATTCAGAAGCCTCCAAAGCTGCATTTAGAACATCGACAGGGTTGTTTGAAAGATGAAAATATTTGGTAAGGTCGTTTCCGGATCCTGTGGGTATTAATGATAAAGAGAAACGGTAAGGTGGTGGAACAAGATTCACGAGAGAATTAAATGTGCCGTCACCTCCTGCCAGGAAAATGTGGCTATCACTCCTGTTTAAATCATTGTAGTATCTTGAAGCCTCGTCGAGAGTTTTTGGAAGAAAAACCCGTAATCCGGATATTAAACCGGAATGCCCGATCAGTCCGGCAAACTTCCTGCCTCTTCCGTTACCGGAGAGGGAGTTGATTATCAGATATTTGTTTTCAGGCAGGTTCAGAAGTTATTCTCTGGTTTACTTTGAAAAAATTGCTTCAACATACATCCGGGGGTCGAAATTCTGAAGGTCTTCTATCCCCTCACCAACTCCGATATACCTTACAGGTACTTTCAGTTCCCTGCAAATTTGAAAGATTACCCCGCCTTTCGCAGTTCCATCAAGTTTTGTAACTATCAAGCCAGAAAGCTCGGTAACTTTTGAGAACTCCTTCCCTTGTTGCACGGCATTCTGACCTGTTGTACCGTCAACCACTAAAAATATCTCATTTGGTGCATCAGGCAGCTTTTTGGAAATCACATTTTTGATCTTCTTCAATTCTTCCATCAAATTCACTTTGGTGTGAAGTCGGCCCGCAGTATCTATCATTACCACATCGGCATTGATTCTGATAGCCTCCTGAATTGTCTCAAATGCAACCGAGGAGGGATCTGCACCCTGGTGTCTGGAAATAATTGGAACTCCAGCTCTGTCAGCCCATATTTCGAGTTGTTCATTTGCCGCAGCTCTGAAGGTATCTGCAGCTCCAACAACTACTTTCCAGCCCGATAGTTTAAAGTTATGGGCAAGTTTTCCGATCGTGGTGGTTTTTCCTGCTCCATTTACACCTACAATAAGGATAACAAAAGGTTTGTGTTGCTCAACATCAGGAACATACTCCTTTGAAGAGAGTGAGTGCTCGAGTTCTTCCTCAAGAACTGCCTTTACAACTGCCAATACATTTTCTCCGGAACGGTCTTTTTCTGACTTAAGTTTTTTCCGAACTTCATCAACAATTTTCATTGCAAGATCATATCCGATATCTGAAGTGATCAAAATCTCTTCCATCTCTTCGAGTGTAATTTCATCAATTACAGCCTTGCCTGTAACTGTTTCAGAAATTTTATTGAATATTTTGTCCCGTGTTTTCGAAAGCCCGTCTTTTAGTTTTCCAAAATTAAAATTCTTAATAAAACTCATTTTTTACTCTTTATTATTTTTATAGCTTTTATAACATAGTTTAGATAGGATGCGATTATTAACACAATCAGTGAGTAATAATATATTCGCATGAACAGCAGGGATTCACTCAACTGTAAAAAAACAAGAATGAGATATGAACCGATGAAGAAAAATGTCCATTTACCCAACCAATCGGAGGGTGGCACACTTCCGATACTTTTGCTTAGGAATAGACCCGGAAGCATAATAAGTAGATCTCTTGCCACAATCACAAAGAAAAGCACCGGATCAAGTATACCAGTGATATAGAATGTGATTGAAACCGAAATTACGAGCACCTTATCAGCGAGAGGATCAAGAATTTTCCCCAGTTCCGAAACCTGATTAAATTTTCGGGCAAAATAGCCGTCAAAAAAATCAGTGATGCTTATTAATAACACCAGCAGAACAGTTAAGGGCCTTCCAAGAATGTCGGGATTTACCAAAAACCATATCAGCGGAAATGAACCAAAGAGTCTTGAAAGACTCAAAAGATTTGATACCTGGAAAAAGTGTTTTTTTTCGATCCCGAACATCATCTTATTATTGCAATCTTTCCGGTTTTTGTCCCAAGTTCATTCTTTTTTCCATCAGTCATAGTTGCCCGGTAAATGTATACTCCGGAAGGCACTTCCCTGCCGTCAGAGTCCAGAAGATTCCAGTCCACTCCACCATTTCCGTCATTTTCCGAAAACTCTGCAATCCTGACTCCCTCAAGATTGAAAATAATTATATCCACATACCGCGGAAGATTTGCAAATGTGACGCTCCTGTGTTTTGATTTGTCCACGGGACTCGGGAAAGTATAGATATCTTCGAGACTGGATGCCGTGGCTGTAAGAACAATAGTAGCACCTGAGTTTGAATTTATCAACAAGTTTCCGGATCCGGCATCCGATCTGATGTTTTTCAATGTCAGGGTGTATTCCCTTCCTAAAGATCCGACCGGTTTTGACCCCTTGAGACTAAGAATAACCGTCTTCTTATCCGTTGGGGAAACGGTCGCGGAAGTCACTTTGTTATCGGGTGAAAATGAATAATTAGAGACATCACCGGCAGTCGCAGGATCCAAATCCAGATTCATTCTGATCGAAACTGTGTAATTATCGAGAATTTTGAAGCTTTCTATAAAGAAACTCTCTGTAACGACTCCGGGAGTATAAGTAAAAGTTGCTGTATCCGAGCTAACGGGTGAGCCGTAATTGTCAGTAAGTCCTGAAATTAGAACCCTGTTGGGACCGGTATTAAAGTTAGAGGAAAAAGTTAAAAGGAAAGCATTCTCTCCCGACGGAGTGTAGGAGGAAAGCGGGATTTTTTCATTTCCCTTGATCAGGTGGATACCCGAGGGATTATCAATCTCTTTTCTCATCTTGTTCGAAAACAAAACTTCAACAGAATTTAGAGTTTTCACAGAGGCAGAAGAATATTTTGCCGGAGAGTGATGAAATACTCTAATCACTTTGGAGGCCGCTCTACGGGTGCCAGAAACACCTTCAACCTTGTAATAATAATTTTTATTCAGCTCCACACCGGTATCATTGAAGAACTGGGAAGTCGTGGAATCGTAAAGAACAAGTTCGGATTCTGTAAGCCCTCTGTAAACAAAATATTTCGATGCTGAACCCTGAAAGCTGATCCTGATTTTTGAATTGTCCACACTGAATGCGGAGGTCAGAGTCGGAGCAAACGAAGTGGTCTGGTTGAACTCAAAAAATTTGATGATGTTTCCATATGGATAAGCTATTTCGGCAATTCCATTTCCGTCAAAATCCTCGATTAGAATTGCATTGGTATTTACATTCTCGTCATACGAAACAATTTCACCACTCAATCCCTGACTTTTAATGATGTATGCGTAAGGATATGTAAACAGGAGCAGTTCCTGCTTGCCGTCACTATCGATATCATAAAACTTAAGTGAATTGGATGCCCGCTGGAAAGTGGATTTAAATTCCACAGCAGGATCAATAAAAGCATTATCATATGAAATATTCAGATTGGTTCCGGCGAAATTGAAAATTATTATTCTGTTATAAGGAGCAACATCGACATCGGGAACGGCTTGAAGGAGGACGGCTAAATCCTCTTTTCCATCACTGTTAAAATCTCCCGAAGCAATAAAGGAGGATGACGACATGTAACCGGTTCTGATGATTTTATCGGTTTTAATGTCGTTTATTGCATTTACCTTCATTACAACTATATCACCGTCAGAATCCGTGAAGATAATTTCGTTTTTTGAATCACCATCAATATCTTTGACAACCAGAAATGGCGAGTTAAATGTATTTCCGCCGAAACCCATACCTGACTGATTGTAAAATCTTGATTTGTAAGTCAGCGATAAATCTGAATTAATTGAGTAAACAACCACAGTAGTATCGTTTCGTACAGCCAACAGTTCATTTTTATTATCCCGGTCGAGATCAAACACACCTATGGGCCAAAAATAGCTTGTATCAGCCGATGTAGCGAGCTGGAATGTCCCCGTATTGTTCACCTGCTTATGAATGTGGGCAGAGTAACCCCAAAGAGATAGCAGATCTGTTACCCCGTCTTTGTTAAAATCGCCATAGTCTTTGGCTATTTTGCGATTTAAAGTATCAGTCTCCAGAGTTACAAACTTGTCATTCTCAAATCTGTAAAGTTTGGTCGTTTCAGGTGACATTACTTCCCTGATGAGTGCACCTTTTTTGTTTCCGGGTAGCAGAATCGATTTATCAAAAATATATCCGGCAGGAAGTGTAAAAGTTTTTTGAGCTTTTTCATAGGTCCTGAACAGATCTCCGCTGTTCAGCCTAAAATATCTGTCGAGAGTATCCCTGATTTCAGTCTTGAATCCACCTTCATTCGTTACTTCAAAATAGATATCATACTGTTCTGATGGGAATATTTGCGACCTGGGAATAAATCCATAGTGCAGTTGTTTCACAAAACCGGTGTTGGTCGAAAATCCGTCAAGTGTAACATAACTGAAAGATGATTCTGAACTTCTTTTATAATACATCTTGACAATTGCCGGGTCTTCTGTATAAGTAGCAGCCATAAAAGTCGGTCTATCGCCATAATAAGCCGGCAGAAGTGAAATCAGCTCACCTTTTGTTCCTGATCTTTTGATACGGAAATTCACCCTTTCTTCAGCAGTAAAAGAATTTGTCTGTTCCACTTTAAGCCGAAGTGTATAGACTGTATCTTTTAAGTTTTTTATCGGGAAGGTGTAGATGACTTGTTCAGAAACCTGATTTTGCCTTTCGCTGACAAGATTTGTCCAGGAAACTGGGTTTAATCCGGTACCATATTCAAGCGAGAAAGATTTAAAGTAGGAAGAAAGGATTGTCGCATTAATCTTTAGAGTGTCTGAAGAAGTTGAGTAGTCCTGTACGGGGAAATTAAATTTGATGACAGATGGCGCAAGTACTTTAAGTGCTCTTAAAAGGTTCAGTCTCCCGGCTCCTGCTCTGATATCCCAACCCGGATTTCCTATGTCATCAGCGGTCGATTTTAATATCTGCTTCACTTCTTCATTCGAAAAGCTCTTTTTCGACAGAATCAAAGCTGCCGAAGCGGTTACAAAAGGTGCCGCTGCCGAGGTACCGTTAAAATCTGTATAATTCCAGTTACGGGAGGTCGTCTTGATTTGGGTACCTGGTGCCACAAGATCAAGAGTGGAACCATAGTTCGAACTTCCTGCTACATAATCTTCAGAGGTTGAGTTTCCGACTGAAATCACCTCGCTGTATCCTGAGGGGTAGTGAGGATCAGGTGAATTTGAGTTACCGGAACTTCCAACGAGTACAACATTTTTCGAATATGCATATCTTACGACATCCCTGAGTGCATGTGAATATGAGTAATCTCCAAAGCTCATGTTTATTACTTTTGCTCCCATAAGGACCGAGTAAAGCACTGCGGCTGCTACATCATCTTCTTCACCATACCCCTGAGGATCGAATGATCGCAAATTGAGTATTTTTATCCCCGGAGCAACACCCGCGATTCCGAAAGAATTATTTGTTTCGGCACCAATGATTCCCGCCACGGCTGTTCCATGCGAGTATATGTTTTCATCCATCGGATCATTATCCCAGTCCAGATAGTCACCCCCTGTTGTATCAAACGGAAAGCCCGTTCTGTCTGTAAAATCCCATCCCATGTAGTCATCAACAAAACCGTTGTTATCGTCATCTATTCCATTGGAGCTTTTATCTCTCCCCTGTTGATCTTTTCCGGTTTCACCTTTGTTAATGAACACCTTGTTTTTCAAGTCGGGGTGTTTATAGTCAATACCCGTGTCAATGACACTGACTATCACTGTATCTCTGCCTTCAGTAATTGCCCACGATTCAAACGCACCAATTTTTGAAAGAGCCCATTGCTGATTTACAAGACTGTCGTTCGGGATGTAATCAATTTTGTAAGTCAACCCCTCCTGTACATATTCGATTTCGAAATTTTCCTTCAACGCACTTGCTACAGTTTGAGCGAGAGGTTCATCAGAAATTCTGACAGCGACAATTCGGGACAATTCAGGAATTCTTTCTGCCAGTCCTTTGGCAAAGGGAGCAATCGTTATTTTTGGATCCTTTGACGGAGCATCAGTTGCGATGATTGATTTTATTGAGGCATCCAGTCTGCTTTTTACTTCGGAGGATGGAACAGATGCCTTGTATTTGACGAAAATTATTTTTTGCGAAAACGCCTGACTCACAATGACTAAAACGAAGAATAATACAATCCTGCTAAATTTCATACTGATCCTTGGAGAAATTTAAATCAACTTTTACGGGATAATCACCTGAAAAACAAGCCGTACAATAGTCATCGGGACTGTCTTCCTTCACAGCCTCATACAGATGGCTGATATCGAGATAACCAAGGGAATCAACTCCGATATAATCACGGATTCGTTCCACATTGCCATCCATCGAAAATGCAATCAGTTCTTCCCTTGAAGGGAAATCCATACCATAAAAACAGGAATGCATTATCGGAGGTGATGAAATTCTGAGGTGAATTTCCTTTGGTTTGGCTTCCCTTATCAGATTGATTAACTGCTTTGAAGTGGTACCTCTTACAATCGAGTCATCAACAACTACAACGATTTTATCCTTCAGAACACCTTTTACAGGATTGAATTTTATCTTAACCCTGAGTTCCCTGTTTTCCTGACCGGGTTCAATGAATGTTCGCCCGATGTAGTGGCTCCTCAATAATCCGATTTCAAATTTTGCGTTGATACCCTGCTTTTCCAGTTCGCGAGCATATCCCAGTGCTGCTGTATTGGAGCTGTCTGGTACACTTATGACGATGACCTTGTCATCCTTCTCTTCTGGAACCACGGGGAAATTCCTGGCGAGTATCTTTCCCAGTCTCCTGCGAACTTTATCTACATTGTGCCCAAAAATCATGCTGTCGGGACGGGAAAAATAGATGTATTCAAAGATACATTGCTTTTTACTGCTCGTTTTCCCGTTCAGGTGCCTTACCTCCAACTCTGCGGATTCATCAGATAATGGAATAAATACCACTTCACCCGGTTCGATGTCCCTGATGTATTCTGCGGAAATGATGTCAAAAGCACATGTTTCGGATGCGACGACAAAAGATCCTTCCAGCTTTCCAAGGCAGAGAGGACGAAAACCTGATTTGTCTCTTGCGGCAACCAGATATTTATCAGTTAAAATAACAACTGAAAAGGCACCTTCAAGGAAATTGAGCGCCTCAATTACCTGTTCCCGTTGATCTTTTTGCTTGCTTTTTGCAATCAGATGCAGAATCACTTCCGTATCAGATGTAGTCTGAAAAATGGAGCCTTCCGAGACAAGCCAGTCTCTTAAATTTTTGTCATTTGTAAGATTGCCATTGTGTGCGACGGCAAGATTTCCTGAATGATAATTTACAAGGAAAGGTTGAATGTTTTTTCTTGAGTTTGAGGAACCGGTTGTGGAATATCTGTTGTGACCTATGGCAGCATTTCCGGTTAATTGAGGTTTCCAAAAGTCGAAATCGTCAAAAACCTCGGATACAAGACCTTCGCCTTTTATAACTTTAAAGACATCTTTACTGTTTTCAATATCATGGGTAACTATTCCGGAGGCTTCCTGTCCGCGATGCTGGAGGGCATGAAGTCCGTAGTATGTCATAGTGGAGGCACTTTTATTGTTGGAGATACCAAATATCCCGCAAAAGCACTTTGTTTTGCTAATTGTAATTTCCATCAGGTGTATTTTTTTTAAGAGATGTCAAATTTACCAAATACGAGGCAGGTAGAAAAGGCAAAATCGAGTAGAAAAGATGAATAAAATGGTCGGAACGGCGGGATTTGAACCCGCGACCCCTACTACCCCAAAGTAGTGCGCTACCGGGCTGCGCTACGTTCCGAAAATTAAAGTTTTGTTCTTAATATTTCCAAAAAGTTTTTTATCTCAACCAGATCTTTATAAAGTTCCGATTTATCATCGGATACTTCTTTTTCCTGATCAGCTTCAAAAAGACTGCTCTCATCAGGCTCATCATCATGAACCTGGAACTCTTCTCTTTTGAGTTCTTCAAGTGACGGGGTTTTTCCCTTGTACTGATCGGCAAGTACCTTTTTAGCACCTTCGATAGTATATTTCTGATCCCGCAACAAACTTTTGATAAAAAGTATGGTTTCGATTTCTTTATTGGTATAAATTCTGTTCCCGGCTCTGTTCTTTTGAGGTCTCAGTTGCTCGAAAACATTTTCCCAAAAACGGAGCACATATTGCTCCACATCGGTTATTTTACTGACTTCACTAATCGAATAGTAAAGCTTCTTGATGTTAAAATCTTTCATCAGAACCGTAAAAATTTAGATTACAAATGTATAAAAATAGTCAGACAAAGCAAAATTCAATATTCTGACGGTTAATTATTCTCTTTGCTGATAATGTCAAGAATCTCGGAGAAATCGTTTAATTCGTAATCAGCGTTGTGGAACGGGGTATTAAATGTGTCTCCATACTTGGCAAAAGCAGTCTTTATGCCAATATTAGCAGCACCGACAATATCCCTTTCTGCCCAGTCGCCGACCATTAGAGCCTCTGCGGGCTCGACATTCAATTTTCTTAAGATGGCTTTAAAAGGAACCGGACTTGGTTTCCTCTCCCCGGTTTCATCGAATGTAACCACTTCGTCAAAAATATGGTGGAAATTTAAATAAGCGAGTCTCAGCCAGGCTTCCTTGCTCGGCGCATCTGAAAGAATCCCCAGTTTAATTCCCATTTTAACAAGTTGATTTAAACTCGAATAGACATGAGGATAAGGAATCAGGTTTGCCTCCCTTGCTTTTCGATATGCAACGATTCCCGCACTCAAAATTTTATGGTCGATTCTGCCAAGTTGCTTGGTAAGAAAGAGGTCAAAAACCTGTTGATACTCAATCCCCTGCTCTTTATAAATCAGATCAATTTCCGCGGATGCACTTGAAAGGTCCATCTTTAGTCCGGCATCAATCATTGCTGTAAGAGCAGCCTCTATTGACAACCGTTTCATTTTCATAAAATCCACGAGTGTGTTGTCAAGATCAAAAATCACAGCTTTAATCATCTAAATCCTCTTTTATTTTACGAAATCTTTAATAATTTCAACGGCAGCAACATATCCTGTATCTTTAAAGCCCGAAATATAACCGTCACAGGCAGTCGCAGTCACAAGTCTCTGTCTGAAGTCCTCTCTGTTTGCCAAATGGGAGAGATGAACTTCCACTTTAATGGTTTTGATAAGCTCCAGAGCGTCTCTGATCACTACTGAAGTGTGGGCATAACCACCGGGATTAATTATTATGTGAATATCTTCTTTTCTTAATTTCTGAAGTTGTTCGACGATCTCTCCTTCGATATTGCTCTGAAAAAAGACGAACTCGATTTCAGGAAATGTCGTCTTCAGTTTTGCCTCAATCGATGCCAGAGTCGTAGAGCCGTATTTTGATTCATCCCTTTCACCGAGAAGGTTGAGATTCGCCCCGTTGATAACCGCAATTTTCATTTCATTTCCGCCATTGAATCGATAAATTCCCTGATTCTCGGTGAAGTATAAATTGAATCAACGCCAAGATCTTTAAGCGCAGAAGCAAGAATATTCGCTCTTCTTTGTTCACCGGCATTTTTATTGATCACTATCACTTTCGATTCCTTCAGGATACAATACCCGCCCCTAAAGTCACCTTTCTCAAATCTGACTGTCGCACCAAGCTGGAATGCCAGATCCTTGAGTTCATTGATGAGTGATTCCAACTCTTTTTCTTTTATCTTCATTTACAGCGATTTAATAATCTAAAACTTCAGGAAAAGTTAATAAATTGCATATCCATAATAATTTAGATATTCTGAAAACACAAAATAATAAAATCTTATGAATATTGCCTCAATTGACACCGGTACAAATACAGTTCTTTTACTTATCGCTTCAACAGATTCAGGGAAAAACCTCAAAGTGGTGAAGGAAATTCACAAGATGCCCCGTATGGGTGAGGATGTTTTTAAATCAGGCTTGATCAAAGAGGAGAAGATTATTGAACTGTGCAACATCTATTCCTCTTACAGGAGGGAGTGCGATGAAAATGGCGTCACAAAAATCATCGCCTGTGGCACAAATGTTTTCAGGATTGCGAAGAACAGCGATGAAGTGATTCGACGGGTGTATGAAGCATCCGGAATTGAACTTAACATAATCTCCGGTGATCTTGAAGCTGACTGTTCGTATCTGGGGGCAACTGCTGATTTTGACAGAAATGAAAGGATAGTTGTTATCGACATCGGAGGTGGCAGTAGTGAAGTAACCTGTAAGGAAGGAAACAATCTGATATTTCAAAAAAGTTTTAGCATAGGTGTCGTAACACTACGAGAGAATTTCCTTGGTGAAGGGATGGTAACCTCAGAAAATAGTGAGATGCTGGAACAATTTTGTGATAATTTCTTTGATGAATTAACAAAAATAGATCAGCTTCCTGCGAAAGCGATCTCAATCGCAGGAACACCTACAACCATTTTCTCCCTATACAAAAAATATCCTGAATTCTATGGAGAGAAGATTCACAAGCAATTTCTAACAATTGAAAACATTGATGAAGTGCTGAAAAGTCTCCACAAAATTCCGTTTAGTGATTATGGTAAATTCGGAAAAATAGTAAAAGGACGGGAAGACCTTCTCGCTGCCGGTGCGATAGTTCTAAAAACAATATTGAAAAAAACGGGACTTACAGGTACTTTTGTTTCAGTAACCGGACTTCGATACGGCATTATTCTCAAATATCTCCAAAATCCTGATGACTGGTCAGGTAACGGTTCCTAAGACTTCTGATAAGTATTTTGAATTATCGTATTCTCAGGTGGTCTTGTTTCATCCGTTAATGGATAATCGAGTGTGTAGTGCAGTCCCCTGCTCTCTTTTCGAAGCACAGCAGACTTAACAACCAGGTACCCCGAAGTTACGAGATTTCTCAACTCGATCAGGGAATCAAAAACTTTTGTCTTCTTGTAAAACTCCTCAATTTCGTTGTAGAGAAGGTTGATCCTTCTTGAAGCAAAATCGAGCCGAAGATTTGACCGTACGATTCCAACATAATCTGACATCAGTTGTTTCAACTCCCTTGCACCGTGTGTAATCAGAACCTTTTCATCAGCAGTCAGCGTACCCGAATCATCCCAATCAGGAATATGCTCTGCACATCCGGGAAAATCATTAATGTTTTTTCTGATATCATTTGCTGCCCTTTGAGCGAATACCAATGCCTCAAGAAGAGAATTGCTCGCTAAACGGTTTGCCCCGTGTACTCCGGTCATCGACACTTCACCCACAGCATACAACCCGGTTAGGGTTGTCCTGGAATATTCATCCACACATACACCCCCGCAGATATAATGCGCTGCGGGAACCACCGGAATGTAGTCACTGGTGATGTCGACTCCCCGATTTAGACAGTTCTGATAGATGTTAGGAAAATGATCGAGAATTTGAGACTTCTCTTTGTGTGTGATATCGAGGTAGACAAAATCCTCTCCCTTCTTTTTCATCTCGGTATCGATAGCTCTGGCAACGATGTCCCTGGGAGCAAGTTCCTTCCTCGGATCATACCTGTGCATGAATGCATCACCCGAACCGTTCCTCAAGATTCCACCAAAACCTCTTACGGCTTCCGAGATCAAAAAGGAGTGAGTAGCTTTGTTGTCAGGTTTCGGATCATAAAAAGAAGTTGGATGAAACTGAATGAATTCCATGTTGCCCATTTTCGCACCGGCCCTGTAAGCCATTGCAAAACCGTCACCGGTAGCGATTGAAGGATTCGTTGTATGAAAATAAACCTGACCAATTCCGCCGGTTGCAAGAATTGTAGCTTTTGAGGTGATTTTAATTACTTTACCGGAACTGTTCTCTAAAACATAAGCTCCCCAACAGTGTCTGCTGCTGATAGGGAGATGTCGTAAATTCGTAACATTATGTTCTGTAATAAGATCGATCGCAAGGGTGTTCTCGATAATTTTAATATTCGGGGTATTTGCTGCTTTTTCAATTAAAGCTCTCTCAACCTCTTTTCCTGTGAGATCCTTTGCATGAACAATCCTGCTGAATGAGTGTCCGCCCTCTCTGACAAGGTCAAGCTTTCCATCCTTCAGAGTAAATCCGGTTCCGATTTCTACAAGTTCCATTATTCTTTCGGGACCCTCTTTAACAAGTATCTCAACGGTTTTTCTATCACAAAGTCCCGCACCTGCTATCAGTGTATCCTTGATGTGGTTCTCAAATGAATCATTGGGGTCAAGAACAGACGCAATACCACCTTGAGCGTAGTTTGTATTGGATTCACTTTTATCTTTTTTGGTAACTAATATTACTTCAGCAAATTCAGAAATTTTTATGGCGCTGTAAAGACCCGCAATTCCACTTCCTATTACCAAAACATCAGTTTTGAAATTCATTATTAACCTGCCTGATTGAAATTCAAATAATTAATTGTCAGAAAACAAATTAGAGAATAACCTGACATCATCAAAAACGAGATGACAAGTGCCGTTATCCTCTTAATTCCAAATCTGTGAAATAAAGCCGTATTCAGAGCAAGAGTCCAACCAATAAAAACTACCTCCAGCAAGATAAACATGACTCCGAATGATTGCTTAAAGTCGAGAGGAGAAGGTTGTTTGTTAAACAGGAAACCCCCGTAAATTATGAATTCAAAAAATATAAGAAGTAAGGCACTCATTGCAACGGGAGAATATGAATAACTGACACCCGCCATCAAATCCCTCCATTTCAGTTTCAGGGCACGGAAATTTCCTGTTTTAAGAATGATCAACGGCAAAATTAGAAATACACTCAGTAGCAGAAGATACTGGAAATAAAGCATCAGTACTTTGTCAAACTGATATTCATTGAAGTGGAATGAGAAAAGCAAGGTGAGAAAAAAATACTTCATGACTGCAAAAACCACGAAAAAGGAAGTAAAATTTTTATTCTCAGCGAAGATTATTTTATCGAATGTTTCGCCGGGGTGATCGATGATTCCGGATAGTGTTTCCCACAAGTCGATGTTGGCAACTCTGTCGCGGAGAATGTTTCCACAATCTGTACAATCATGGTTGAATCGCGAATTTTCCGTCCCGCACCCGGGACAGATTGTCATAGCAGGGATCATATTGATCAAAACTTAAATTTGAAATTTAGCTGTTTACTGCCTGTATTGAAATTTTCCGATACATCAAAATCGAATAAACTCGCATCAACATATGCGTCAAGCAGGTTGGCTAAATAAGCAATTCCAATATAAATAACAAATAAATCTCTTTGATCGCGATAAAAATCCCTTAAACGGCGATAACTCTCGATAGAAAAACCTGACTGAACATAGAGGCTCTTGTAATCAGAGTAGTTATTGTTGTTAATTACATAGTTATACGCAAGCCAGCCAAAGACTCCCCAGAAGACAGGGATCTTCCAGTAAGACTCGTTGTAGTACTGTCCCCACCCGGGCAGAATCGCACTTTTCCAAACCGCAGTCATTGGATTTTTAGTGGGCACATAAATATCAGAGTTTCCAACAGTATCCATCACAATACCCGGAACTCCTTTATTCAAAGATGTGGAGTCAGTCTTGGTTGTGTCAATCCCCTGCCCTGAAAGGCTTACTGAGAGCAGGAGTATAAAACCTGTGAGGCTATATATGATTTTTTTCAATTATCTCAAAAAGTTCGATCAGCCTGTCAAGCTCATCATTTGAATAAAACTGGATTACAATATCTCCCGTGCCGTCAGGTTTTTGTGTGCAGGTTATTTTTGTCGCAAGCAATTTCCGCAGGTAGTCCTCAATTGAATTTAAAGCCGCTGTATTTCTCGGTTTTGGCTTTTCAGGAAGCCTTGTCAATTTGGGTGAAGAAGGCTTTGACATCTTTTTTACGAGCTCTTCCACTTTCCTTACAGAAAGTCCCTCGTCCTTAATTTTGTCAAAAGCATGAAGCTGGAGAGATTCACCCGGAAGATTGATCAACGCCCGTGCGTGTCCGACTGTAATTTCGTCTTCAATTAACGACTGCTGTATTTTGTCGGGGAGTTTGAGCAGTCTTATTGAATTTGCGACAGTGGATCTGTTCTTGCCGACCCGTTCAGCAATTTCCTCCTGTGTGAGGTCGCACTCTTCCATAAGTCTTTTATATGCCAAACCTTCCTCAATCGGGTTGAGCCGTTCTCTCTGAATATTTTCAATGAGTGCCATGGCAAGCATAACCTCGTCAGAGGAGACTTCCATTATATAAGCAGGAATCTCTGAGAGCCCCAATTCCCTGAAAGCTCGTAAACGACGCTCACCTGAAATCAGTTCATAGCTGTTCTTGCCGACATTTCTTACTGTAACCGGCTGGATCAGTCCATTGGACTGAATCGATTTCTTCAGATCTTCAAGAGACTGGCGGTCAAAATTTGTTCGGGGCTGAAAAGGATTCGGTCTAATCTGCATAATTGGCAATTTCACAATCGAATCAGCCGTCTGCGTTTCCTTTCTCTCCACTTCCTGAGTCTGATAATTCTCACCATTTCTATTCCCCATCAATGCTTCGAGCCCTCTGCCGAGGCCGGTTTTTCCTTTACTCATCACCTTTTACTGTTCCTTCCCAAAAATTCCTGAGCCAGTTCGATGTAGTTTTTTGCACCATTTGAAAGTGCATCGTACATCAGAACAGGTTTTCCAAAACTTGGTGCCTCTGAAACCCTGACATTTCTGTGAATTTTTGTAGTAAAAACTTTGTCTTCGAAATATTTTCGTACTTCCTCAGCCACCTGTTCGGAGAGTTTCAACCTTGAATCATACATGGTAAGCAAAACTCCCTCGATTGTCAAATGTTTGTTGAACCGTTCCTTCACCAAAGCAATTGTTCTAAGCAGTTGACCAAGTCCTTCAAGAGCAAAATACTCGCACTGGACAGGGATAAGTACTGAATCACTCGCTGCAAGCGCGTTCAAAGTAAGGATTCCGAGCGTCGGAGGGCAGTCGATGAAGATATAATCGTATTTTGACTTTGCTTCCTTAATTCGCTCTTTTAGGATGAATTCTCTTCTCTCCATCTCAAGTAATTCAATTTCAGCGCCAACAAGATCTATTGTTGCCGGGATCAGATCGAGGAAAGGTATCACTTCTTTAACAATTGTGTCGGAAAAACCGACAGACCCGACGAGCAGGTCATAGATGGAAGGTTGAGTGTTGGGGAAACTCAAACCTGATGATGAATTCCCTTGAGGGTCAATATCTATAACTAATATTTTCTTTTCAGCAACCGCGAGCGAAGCAGAAAGGTTGATTGCAGTGGTCGTCTTCCCCACTCCACCCTTCTGATTCGCCACGGATATTATTTTACCATGCATAATTTTTACTTCTGTTCCTGATATCTTCTGAATCTGTCATAAAGATATTTCTTCTCCAAATTTGAGAATCGTACAATTTTTGTTTACAGATTCAAGTTTTCGTTTAAAATCTTCGGGATCATTTTCGATCACGGGAAATGTGTTGAAGTGGAGGGGTATTGCCACTTTTGGATCGGCAAATTCTACTGCCACTACCGCATCATCGATTCCCATCGTGTAATTATCACCAATCGGGAGTAACATGTAATCAATTTTATTCAATTCACCGATAAGTTTCATGTCACTAAACAATCCTGTGTCACCGGTGTGATAGACTGTTAAACCATCAGCGGTGAGAATCACACCAACAGGGTTGCCACCATATCTTCCATCAGGATAAGAACTTCCATGATGGGCAATTGTAAACTTTACCCTGCCAAATTCAAAATTGAACCCGCCACCAATATGCATTGTGTGGACTTTCAATCCCTCTTCCGCGAGAATATTTCCAAGCTCGAAAACGCAGATTACGGTTGCATTACATCGTTTGGCGATTGAAACGGTGTCACCTACATGGTCACCGTGAGCATGTGTTAAAATGATATATTCGGCATCAACTTCATCAGCTTTCACCGGTGAAACGGGATTTCCGTCCAAAAACGGGTCGATAAGTATCCGGATGCCATTTGTGGTGGTAAAGAGGCATGCAGAATGCCCAAAAAATCGCAGTTTCATTTTAGTAATCTTTCAAAGGTTTGAGTATTTGACTCACAAATTTAACAGTTGTTTCCATATTTTTCATTTTACTTTTTTCTTCCCCATAAATTGTCGGAATATCAACCCATCCAAATGAAGCCTGTTTTTTTGCTGCTCTTATTATCATTTCCGTTTCGGCAATATAACCTTTTTCAGCAGGAATTATTTCCTTTAGCAGACTTGCTCTTATTCCACGGAAACCGGACTGACTGTCAATTATTCTGACACCGGTTTTCCTTGACAGCAAAAATGAAGAGACAGAATTACTTATAACTCTTGAGATGGGCATAATGCCCGGTCTGATTTTCCGCTTCCCGATCACAAAATCAAAATTCTCCAATTCAGCGAGAAAATACGGAATGTATTTTGGCGGATGTTGCAAATCACCGTCCAATGTAATTATTTTTTTGAAACCTCTTTCCAAAGCTGACTTAAATCCTGTAACAAGAGCGTTTCCCTTGCCCGAATTTGGTTCGATTCTTAATATCTCCACACCCTCCATTCCCCCGATAAGCTCTGCACTTCCGTCAGTGGAGCCGTCATCCACAGCTATAACTACCGGTGAATATTCGAGTGATTGTTTCACCACTTCGAAAATGAAGCGTTTTTCGTTAAAGAAAGGGATGACAACGCAGTAGCTCATTTTCTTGAGAAAACCCGTCTAAGTAAGGTATCTTTTGTCGATTCTTCTTTAATTAGTGATTTTTTAAGAATATTTGTGAGCGACTCTCTGGTCAGTCCGCGGGTCAGTGTTCCATTTAGAGCAACGGAGATGGTCCTTGTTTCCTCCGAAACGATAATTACAAGCGAATCGTATTCCGCAGAATGTGTCAAGCCCGCTTTATGCCTCATCCCGGTACCTTCTTCACTGAAATGTTCCTCCTTCGAAAACGGGATTGAGCATCGTGCAGCAACTATTACATCATCACGAACAACTACTGCTCCATCGTGGAGCGGCGAGCCTGGAACAAATATCGACCGTAGAAGCATTGTCGAAACCTTCGCATTAACTTCAGTTCCACTTTCAATAAGCTGTCTGAGATCATTCTCTTTCTCGACAATGATCAAAGCACCGTGACCGACATTTGACAGAGCAATCGCAGCATTGGTTAGTACTTCTACAAGTCCCGGATTGTTTTTATCTCTTCTGAATGCCTGAAACAACGGATTCGAAGCGAGTGATGCCAAAAAACGCCTTATCTCGGGTTGGAAAAGAATAATAAAAGCGATCAGCCAGATATCGGTAATAACCTTAAGGATGATGCTTACAGCTTTTAGATTAAGGGCTTGTGAGATCAGGAAGAGTACAAGAATTATTACCAGACCAAATAGAATTTGACTGGCGATTGTTCCACGAAGAAGTTTGTAAATGTTATAAATAATCGCCGCAACAATGACAATATCAAGTAAATCGAGGAATCTGAAAGTAACGAACCCGATTTGGAAAAGATCAAACATTCAGACTCTCCAACATTCTCCTGTATTTCAGAGCGTTTTCGATATTGTGTGTCCTTATATACCGAACTCCTTTTAGCGCAACGAAGAATTCATATATTGCAGATGGGAAATCCCGCTCAGAGGTATCAAGATTCAGATATTTTCCGATGAAGGATTTCCTTGAGAGACCAACTAAAACATCAAAGCCGTTATTCGTGAACTTATCAATGTTCGAGATAATTTGGAGATTTTGCTCGACTGTCTTGCCAAAACCAATACCCGGATCGATTATCACTTCACTGATTCCTTCACCTTCAGCTTCTTTTGCTCTTGATAAAAGCCAGCCTTTCACATCATTCACAACATCACTGTAGGTGGTCATTTGCTGCATTACCGAAGGTCTCCCGGGTGTATGCATCAAAATATATTTTGCCTTGGAACCCGCAACAACCTTCCACATTTCTGCATCAAAAGTGCCTCCGCTTATGTCGTTGACGAATGTTACGCCCTCATCGAGCGCAGCTTTGGCAACTTCACTTTTGTATGTATCAATTGAGATTGCTGCATCAGGTATTTCCCTGAGGATCCCTTTAATTACAGGAATCGTCCGTCTGATTTCTTCCCCGGCAGTTACTTCTTCTGCACCGGGCCGCGTCGACTCACCACCTATATCGATGATGTCCACACCCCGGTGCAAAACTTCGAGCGAATAGCGAATGGCATCTACAGCGGAAAAATAAAGTCCGCCATCTGAAAAAGAATCAGGTGTTACATTGACAATTCCTGCAATCTTCAAATTTGTCACGATACTCAGGTTAGTCCAGCATTCTCTTATATTTGATATTTCCCTGATGAATTGTCATTTCCACTTCAAACTCATCATTCATCACTACAATATCTGCGTCTTTTCCTACAGCGAGGATACCTTTTCTGTCTTCAATGTTCAGAACCTTTGCGCCATTCAATGAAGCCATTCTGACAGATTCAGTCACTTTTGCATTAGCTTTTTTAATCATGTTTTTGATCGCACGATTTAAGGTAAGCGTACTTCCTGCGAGAGTGCCGTCAGACAAAAATGCCTTGCTGCCTTTCATGTAAACTTTCTGATCTGCAAATTCATACTCACCCTCGTGCATTCCACCGGCGCGAATGGAATCTGTTATCAGGATAATCCCGTTCGATCCCTTTAGCTTGAGCAGCAATTCCATAACCGCAGGGTGAACATGAAGTGTATCTGCTATCAGCTCTATTTTCAATTCATTTCGCAACATCGCACCCAATACCACCCCGGGATTTCTGTGGTGCAACGGAGTCATGGCGTTAAACATGTGGGTAACATGTGCAGCGCCGTGATCAATGGCAAGCTCAATGGTTTCATAGTTGGCTGTCGAGTGTCCGATTGAAAGGACGACACCCTTTAAAGCAGCAGCCCGCATTACCTGAAGTGATCCTTCAAGTTCAGGGGCAATTGTCATTATTTTTATAAGCCCGCGGGAAGCCTCCCACATTTCATCCCATGATTCGACTGATGGAGTCCAAAGGTATTCCTCGTTCATGGCACCCTTTAATACAGGGTTGAGGTATGGTCCTTCCATGTGGATTCCTATGATATTCGAATCAGGGTTGGCATGAATGTAATCAGCAATCCTCCTTAAATCAGCTAAAAGTTGATCTTTTGGTTTTGCATAGAGTGAAGCCAGAACCGTGGTTGATCCATGACGAATAAAATAATCAGCAACTATACCGATGCTAGAAGGATCTTCATCGGCAAAACCTTTTCCACCACCACCATGAACAAGGAGATCGACAAAACCGGGAGTTACAATGTTCCCGCTTACATCAATCACTTCGCATTCATCTGGAATTCTTACATCCGAGGCTTTTCCGATGTCAGATATCTGTCCATCCTGCATAACTATAGTGCCGTTTTTAACGATACGGAAGGGAGTGATTATCTCTCCGCCGATTAGTGCTAATTTCACAGTTTACCTCAACTATTTAAAATCTTTAAAAAATTATTCATTGACTCTTTAATATTCTTTGCGTTGTAAATCGATGACCCTGCTACGAATACTTCACAACCTGCGCTTGAAATTTCTTTGATATTCTCCTGATTTACTCCACCATCCACCTCAATCAGATAGTCGTAACCGTTCTCATTTTTCAGAGCGGCAAGCTTCTTTATCTTCTTAAGAGCATTAGGAATAAACTTTTGCCCACCGAACCCCGGATTTACCGACATTACAAGAATAAGGTCTGCCAGATTCAAGACCTCGGAGAGTGTTTCAACCGGAGTTGCAGGATTAATGGCAACACCGGCTTTCGCTCCGTATTCTTTGATGCGATTTAATGTTCTGTCGAGGTGAACAACTTCTTCCTGATGCACAGTAATGAAATCAGCACCCGCTTTTATAAAACCGGGAATCAGGGAGTCCGGATCCTCTACCATCAGATGGACATCTATCGGAAGTTCCGTTACTCGACGAACAGCTTCAACGATGATACTTCCAAAAGTAAGGTTTGGCACAAATTTTCCATCCATGATGTCACAATGAATGAAACCGGCACCGCCATTTTCAACAATTTTAATCTGTTTTTCAAGATTGGTAAAATCAGCGGATAAAATTGAGGGCGCCAAAATCTTTCGTATCACTGGATAATCTCCTCATCAGAATTTGATGCCGAAACTTCGAGATCGACTACCTCACCCTTCTTCACTTTAATTCCGGGGCTGATGCTTTGGCTGATCACAGATCCTGGAAGATGGTCAGGTGAAACGACCTCTTTTATGGTACCAACTTTTAGTCCGAGATCGGTAAGTTGTTTTATTGCTTCCTGCTTCGACAATTTCTTTAATCCGGGCATGGTCACCATATCTATGTCGGTACTCTGATCCTCCTCGGTTGATTTAAAATCGAGTGTATCAACAATAATTTCACCCGGCATATCAATTCTGATGTAAATCGAAGAACCCTCAGGAACTTTTTCACCCGGTTTACGGCTCTGCTCGAGAACGAGGGCCTGCAGGTCGGGTTCCGAGACTTTGTTTATCAGTCTGAGAAGCAGGTTTGAGGAAAGCAAAATCTGTTCAGCTTCTGCGTATGTTTTTCCAATCAGATCGGGAACCTCAACAGTCTGCCGGTTATCATTTGGACCGCTGCCTCTATAGCTTCCCACCCACAGTAAAATTACTCTTCCCTCTTTGACAATTTTACCATTAACCGGTTTCTGCTGAAGAATTTTACCATCTTTTGTGGGATCTGATACTTCGATCACATTTGAAACTGAGTAGTTTAAATCGATCGAGTCCAAAATATCGAGAGCCCGTTGCTTGTCCAGTCCGACAACATTTGGAACTTTTACTTCATCGCCGGAGACATAGAATGGCATGATTATTTTATCTATTGCAAAAAGAGAAATAAACAAACCGAGAACAATGTAGGATGCTCTTAGTAAAAGTGTGATTTTGCGAGTTTTTTTCATCAAATCTGTTTTAGTGAAATTTTTGTTTTAAACATGAAATTTATCACAAAAAAATGAATTAGAGAAATTAAGTCGCAGTTTCGTAATTTGCCTACTTACAATTTTAAGTTTATTATCACTTCATTTTTCTTTCACTTTTAGTTAACTGATTATCCTTAATAATCGTAAAAGGTATCTTATGTTCAAAAATCACCCTTCCGGACTTCCGGTTCTCTTCTTCACTGAATTGTGGGAAAGATTCGGCTACTATTTAATGTTAGGAATCTTTTTCCTTTACATGACTGATTTTGCCCCCAAGGGATTGGGATATTCAACCGAAATGGCTTCCGATATTTACGGTACATATATTGCTTTGGTTTATTTAACCCCGTTTTTAGGAGGATTGCTGGCTGACAGAGTGTTTGGCTATATAAAATCTATTGTTTTCGGCGGAATATTGATGGCGCTCGGTTATTTTGGACTCGCCATACCCGGCGATACCTTTTTATGGCCCTCACTTTTTCTCGTAATCTTTGGGAACGGTTTCTTTAAACCAAATATCTCCACACTTGTTGGCAATCTTTATTCACAGGAAAAATACAAAATTCTCAAAGATACCGGATACAACATCTTCTATATGGGAATCAATATAGGAGCATTTGTATGTAACTTTGTTGCTGCCTACCTGAGAAATGAATTTGGGTGGGGATTTGCGTTTGCCGGAGCCGGTATCGGAATGATCATCGGGGTTATCTGGTTCATGTCGGGTCTGAAGCATGTTCGCGAAGCCGACATTAAAAAACCTGCTCAACAGGGTGATCAGTCACTCGCATCCATATTCCTTTATGTCTTTTTGCCGGCTATAGTTACAGCCATAATCGGTTATATGCTTCCGACAATTGCTTTCGGAAAACCGCTGTTTGGCTCCCCTGCTACTGATGCATTTATTTTTGCGAGCATACCCATTGTATTGTTTTATTTCAGTCTGTGGTTCCGTGCAGCTAAAGAGGACAAGGAGTCAATTGCCGCACTTCTTTCCATTTTTGGTGTGGTTATAGTCTTTTGGGCTATTTTCCATCAGAATGGAGCAGCTCTGACAGTTTGGGCAAGAGATTACACCAACCGTCAACTTCCCACAGTAGTTGAATCAGTAGTTTCTCCACTCGGATTAACGGAAGAAAAGTATAAAAATGTGCTCATAGTCGAGAAAGCCGGTAAAACTACCGAAGTTCCTGTTTTGCTGATAACCACAGGCAAGGAACCTTCAAAAATTTACTACAAAACTTCTGCCGGTGAAAAAACCACTCTATCCGTTGACACTACCGGAGCAAAAGTGACAAAAGGTCATGGATCCTATTTTGGAAACATGTCTCAGGAAGATAAAGCGAAAGTCCCTGAAAATGAGGCTTACATCATTCTTTCGACCGAAATTTTTCAGTCAATCAATCCTTTCTGGGTTGTTCTCCTGACCCCTGTCGTTGTTTCATTTTTCTCTCTTCTCCGCAAACGGGGCAAGGAACCTTCCACAGCAGGTAAAATCGGATGGGGATTGTTTATCACTGCTGTTTCAACCATCGTGATGATCGGTGCTGTTATCTTTTCAGAAAATGGAAGTGTAAAGAGTTCTGCTGCCTGGCTTGTTGGTACTTATTTTGTCATCACAATCGGTGAATTGTGTCTGAGTCCAATGGGTCTCTCTCTCGTTTCAAAGGTTTCACCTCCACGGTTTACCGCTCTGATGATGGGTGGATGGTTTCTTTCCACCTCAATTGGTAATAAACTTTCCGGTGTGATTTCAGGCCTTTGGACCAGTTTCGACAACAAAGTTTATTTCTTCCTGATTAACTTTATCGCTGCAGGATTTGCTGCTTTGGCAATCTTCCTGATGATAAAATGGTTACGAAGAGTAATTTCACAGCACTCATAAATTTTATGGAGGCTGTCCTTTGAGGCAGCCTCTTTTTTTGCCATGTACAACAGTTATTTTTTTCTAAAACGATTTTTACTTGAAATTCTTCCGGAAATAAAAGGAAAATCCCTAATCTCAATCCACTCTCAGGAAAAGGATATTTTTCACATTACGACAGGTGAATATCTCCATTCTGATGAGAATATAATCCTTGAATTTTCGACAGTCCCCAACTCCCCTTACCTTCTGAAAAGAAAATACTTTAAACCTGCCGGTAAGAATCTGGTTTACTTTTTCAAAGACTACATTCCGCAAAAAATCAGAGATGTAAAGATTGCCCGCGGAGAGAGGGATTTGATGCTGATTCTCGAATCAGGATTTGTGGTAATCTCTCTTAAAGGTGTGAGAACCAATCTTTTCTTTCTTGATTCTGATTCAAACTTGCATTTTTCGGTAAAAAAAACAGACAGCTCAAACTCCTGGTTTGAGAACAGCAAGGGGCTTACATTCATCTCTCCCAATGATCCGGATGCGTTACCGGAAACGGATTCTTATCCTGATATAACGGCTGTAAAAAAGACTCTCCCCTTTCTGGGAAACGATTTGCTTAGAGAAATCCAGGTTTTACCCGGACCTTACACCCGTAGCGGGCTTATGAATAAAATCAACAGTGTTTTGAACGATAAAATTGTGATGGTGAAAGATGGTCTGACAGGAAAAATGGTATTGTTGCCCGAATCATTCAAGACCGACTGTGAGAAGATAAAAACATTTGATACGACAGTAATCGCTCTGCAGGAGTTTATTTCTCATCTTAGAAAACATGACTCCGAAATTCAGATAAGAAAAAGGGTGGAAACCCGAATCAGAAAGGATTATCAGTTTTATCTTCAGAAAAAGGAAAACCTTGAGAATGTGCTCGCATCAGAAAATAAAGCTGAAATGTATGACCAGTTCGCAAATCTTATTATGATAAACCGCGATGATATCTCCAAAGGAGCAGAAGAGCTGACAGTCAGCAATCTTTTTGATTCGGAAAAAATGGTGAAGATAAAACTAAAAAGTGACCTTTCTGTGAACGAGAATGTTGAATTTTACTTCAAAAAAGCAAGAGGCGAACGGCTAAAATTTGAGACTGCCGCAAAGTCACTTGTGATGGTAAAACAAAAAATTGTAGATTTGGAATCAAAGATTAAATTATTTGAGAATATGGATTTAAACGATTTAAGAAATTATGAAAAGGGACTTCCACCCGATCGTGATAAAGGAAGTGGTGCTTCTAAAGAGGAGCTGAAAGCCAGAAGATTCCTGATTGACGGCAAGTGGGAAGTTCTTGTTGGTAAGGACAGTGAGAATAACGATTATCTTACTCTTAATGTGGCAAAACAGTCCGACTACTGGTTTCACGCAAGAGGCTCATCAGGATCACATACAATCCTGCGGTTTAGTGGCAAAGAAAAACCACCAAAAGAAATAATTAAAAAAGTTGCTCAAATTGCCGCATTTTACAGCAAAGCAAAAAACTCGAAACTCGTTCCGGTATGTTTTACACAAAAAAAATATGTTGTAAAGCGTAAAGGTATGAATCCCGGGCAGGTTTCGTTACTGAGAGAAGAAGTGGTTATGGTTCCTCCTGTAATCCCGGATAATGCTCTGCAGGAGAATAACGATTAATAAATGGAGATCAAAAAATGAGACTAATTATTCAACCAAATTATGAACGGATTTCTGAGTGGGTTGCCTATTATGTGGCAGCCAGAATCAAGGAATATGCTCCCAACAACAGAAGAAAATTTGTTCTGGGTTTGCCAACCGGTTCCTCCCCAATGGGAATGTATAAAAAACTGATCGAATTGAACAAATCCGGATATGTATCATTCAAGCATGTAGTTACTTTCAACATGGATGAATATGTAGGCTTGCCGGAAAATCATCCTGAAAGTTATCATCATTTCATGCATTCAAACTTTTTCAATCACATAGATATTGATCCTGAAAACATCAATATACTTAATGGTAATGCTGATGATCTTGAGGAAGAGTGCAATTTGTACGAGAGCAAGATTAATGCAGCAGGCGGGATAATGCTTTTTGTAGGAGGTATCGGTCCGGACGGGCATATTGCTTTCAACGAACCGGCATCTTCACTCGGGTCACTGACGAGAGTTAAAACCCTCACCATGGATACAATTATCGCGAACAGTCGTTTCTTCGATAATGATGTCGACAAAGTGCCAAAAACTGCTCTTACAGTTGGTGTAAAAACCGTACTGGATTCAGAAGAAGTACTTGTGATCATTTCAGGACATGCCAAGGCGAGAGCATTGGCGAAAGTTGTGGAAGAGGGAGTGAATCACATGTGGACCGTCAGTGCACTGCAACTGCACCCGAAAAGTACGATCGTGTGTGATGAAGCTTCAACTGTGGAGTTGAAAGTTGGAACTGTTAACTATTTCAAAGATATTGAAGCGCAAAATCTTGATCCAAAAACACAATTGATCTGACTTTAGCTATTCAGGGCTAACCCGTTTATTTTGAATGGATTAGCCCTCTTTCTTTATACCTGTATCAGGTAGTTGTCAATCAATCTTGTTTTCCCGATCCTACAGGCAACGAGAATAAAATATTTTTTGCCTTTACCCAGTTTTTCTGCGGATTGACAAGAATCAAATTCCACAATCTCAAAGTAGTCAAGAGATGCAGACTCAACCTTGGCGTAAAGTGAGGTTGCATTTTCTTTAATTTTTGATACTGAAGTCTCCCCTCCCGAAATTAATTCAGAAGCCAATTTTAAAGATCGTGATAACACCAAAGCATCTTGCCGTTCGGTTTCCGACAAATAAACATTCCTCGAACTCATAGCAAGTCCGTCGGGTTCGCGCACAATTGGACATATTATCATCTCAAGATCGATAGCCAGATCTTTTACCATTCTGTTTAGAACAGCGCACTGTTGGGCATCTTTCTGACCAAAATATGCCCGGTGGGGTTTTACGGCGTTAAACAGGATTGAGACAATAGTGGTAACTCCTCTGAAATGAGTCGGCCGGAACTCCCCTTCAAGCCGGGAGGATATCTTTTCCTGGACCACAAATGTTTCGAAACCATCCGGGTATATCTCAGAACTTTCGGGATAAAATACAAAATCTACACCCGCTTCGTTCAAAAGTGACTCATCTTTCTTGAAATCCCGGGGATATTTGGAGAGGTCTTCATTTGGACCAAACTGTGTCGGATTTACAAAAATGGATACAACCGTGACAGAATTTTCTGCCTTTGATTTTTGCACAAGTGACATATGCCCGCTGTGCAAATAACCCATGGTTGGAACAAAACCAATAGACTTCCCCTCCTTTGTCAGAGCGGAGGAGATTGCCTGCATTTCCTTTATGTGGTTGACGATCCTGATGATTACCTCACTTGAAGAAAGTCTAAAATTGTCGAAAGTGTCTGACGGAGTTCTTTTCTGTGTGATATCATATCAACAAATCCGTGCTCCTGAACAAACTCGGATTTCTGAAAACCGGCCGGAAGGTCCTTGCCAATTGTTTGTTTAATTACTCTTGGACCGGCAAAACCAATCAGAGCATTGGGTTCCGCCACAATCACATCACCCAGCATTGCATAGCTCGCGGTCGTTCCACCTGTCGTAGGATCAGTTACAACAGAGATGTACGGAATTTTGGCATCTGCCAGTTGGGCTAGTCTTGCACTTGTTTTTGCCATCTGCATCAATGAAAGAGCTCCTTCCATCATTCTGGCACCACCGCTTGAACTGATAATAATCAGCGGACATTTGTTTTTTAATGCCTTGTGCGCAGCCCGTGCGAGTTTTTCTCCGACTACAGAACCCATGGAGCCACCAATAAACTTAAAGTCCATACAACCGATCACAACCTCTTTGCCAAGAATTTTCCCAATACCGGTTCTGACAGCATCCTGAAGACCCGTGGCTTTGATTGTGCTCTCTATTCTTTGAGTATATTTTTTTGAATCCTCGAACTTGAGAGGATCGGCAGATTTCATTTTTTTGTCGTACTCCTTGAAGGTACCTTCATCGAGCAGCAATTTAAAATATTCTGCGCTTCCTATTCTGAAATGGTAATTACACTTTATACAGGTCCAGAGATTATTCTCAAGCTGTTTTTTGTGCATAATTTCACCACAATCGGTACACTTCTCCCACAGTCCATCAGGCATGTTTTCCTTTGGATTTGTTTCGGGAGCGATGTTATCTTTTTTCCTTTTAAACCATGCCATAAATTTAATCTCTAATTAGTAATTTCTGCATAAATAGTAAGTGTGTAATACTCTTCGGTTTTATCATTTGTGACGAGAGTGATGGTTCTGCTCGTTCTCCCCGCTCTGTTCTTTGAATCGAAAGAAACCTTCAATTCTCCCGATTCACCGGGTTTAAATATCTTTTTACTCGGTTCGGCAGCAGTGCAACCACATGAAGTTCTGATGTCTTTTATTTCAAGATCCGCTTTTCCAATATTTGAGAACTTGAAAACATGCGAAACGATAATTCCTTCTTTAATGACACCGAAATCATGCTGAGATTTTTCAAATTTGATCTTTGCGCCTTCGAGTTCTTTAGCAGGAACTTCTATCACCTTCCCGGAAAGTGTAAACTGAAACAAAGGGTTATTTGCATCATTTGACAACACACTTATTGTTTTTAACTGGTCCCCAGTTCTGCCGGTTGAGTTAAATTCAACGGCCACGGTAGTGGTTTCGGAAGGTTTCAGTTCTTTCTTTTCTGGTTCAGCTACCGTGCAACCGCAGGAAGAAACTACTTTATCTATAACCAGATTTTGATCACCATTATTTACCAACACAAATTTGTGTTTTACTAAAACACCGGCTTCAACAGACCCAAAGTCATATTTGCTCGCAGGTGAATATATTTTTGGTCCTTGAAACTGCGCTAAAACCGCAATCGAAAGAAGCAAGAGAAAAGAAAAGGTCTTCATCATATTATTTAACTTTCACTATAAAATTTTTAAAGTAACGGGGTTCTATAAAATCAACATCATAATCAAACTTAAAGTCAGTTCTTCTTTTTGCGTACCTGACAACCGACAATGCTTCGGGGGAAGTTTTTTCCACAATCTCTATTTGATCCAGTTTTACATTTGAAAAAACTTTCGAAAAATCCCATTTACTGACAAGCGAATTTACAACATTGTTCTCAATCAACGAAAGTTCGAAGAGTTCGTTGAAATAACCGGATTGTGCTTCAAACCCGTAGACATAAGATTCCTCGAGGGCGGCTTTGGTAACAATTAAGCCTCTGCTCCCCGGACTCATAGTCATGGATAGTTCTTCAGCAAGGCTTTTAAATGTTGGGACTTTTATGATTCCGATACCTGCACCGTAAGCAATCCCTTTTGCAGCTGCAAATCCGAGACGAAGCCCTGTAAACGAACCGGGACCCTCCGAAACACATATTCCGCCAAGATCAACAGGAGTAATATTAAAAGAATCTACTGCAAAATCAATAAGGGAAAGAATCTTTCGCGAATGTGCCTTATCCAGATTCAGAGAGATGGTCAGATTCTTCTTTTCGCTTTCATAAACACAAACACTACAGACTGAACCGGTGGTTTCAATTCCAAGAACCGGTTTACCAAGGATATTCAATGATGACCTCTCTCGAATCGTCTTCCGATATTTTAATGAGAATATTTATTTTTTTGTGTGGGAGCACCTCAGGAAAAAGGTCTGCCCATTCAATAAATGAAACAGCATTTTCATCAGCAAGATATTCCTCAAGACCAATATCGTGCAATTCAGCGGTTTTTTTTATCCGGTAAAAGTCAAAATGATAAATTCTGAACTTCCCCTCATAGGAGTTTACGATTGCGAAAGTCGGACTTGAAGATAACGGGACACCCGCAGCCCTGCAAAACGCCTTCACAAAAAAGGTTTTACCGGCACCCAGATTACCGTTTAATGTGACGATCGCGCCTCCCTTTAAGCTCTTAAATAACTTTTCCGCGAGATCCGTCATCTCATTTTCAGAGCGAACGACAGTCGTTTCAATCATTTAGGCTCCATCGTGATTACAGGAATAATCATCTCCTCAAGTGAAATGCCGCCATGTTGAAAAGTGTCTTTATAGTAACTGAGATATTTATGATAATCAGTCGGGTAAACAAAATAATAGTCTTCTTTGGCGATGATATAGTTGACTGTAATTCCTCTTCTCGGTAGTTTGTAATCTGCCGGGTCTTTAATGAAGACAGCATGCTTATCATCAACTTTAAGGTTTCTGCCGTACTTAAAGCGAAGATTTGATGACGCTTCCCTGTCTCCAAGTACTTTTGCACCTCTCAGAGCTCTTATGCTGCCATGATCAGTGGTTATAACCACTTTCGCCTTACCCATTGCAGCAATCGCCTTGAAAGTGGAAATCAGGTAGGAGTGAGAAAACCAACTGTTGGTCAGCGACCTGTAAGCCGGTTCATCAGGTGCAATTTCCTTCAGGAGGTCGGAATCAGACCTTCCGTGTGCAATCATGTCCAGAAAATTTATAACGACTGCACTCAGGTGACTGTTATGGTACGATTTTATGTTATGTTCAAAGTTTCGTCCGTACTCCGGATCAATCACCTTTACAAACTTGAGATCGCTTCGGAGGTGTATTTTTTTTCTGTCGAGTTGTAACTGAAGCAGATCTTTCTCATATTTATTCATGGAAGTCTCATCCTCGTCATCCCCATACCAAAGATCAGGATAATACTGTTCTATCTCCGAGGGATACAAACCTGCAAAAAGAGCATTTCTCGAGTATGAAGTGGCAGTAGGTAAAATACCATAATAAAAGGTTTTATCGATTTTGAAATCATCGGTCAAAAGCTTTTCCATTACAAGCCATTGATCGTATCTGAGACAATCAATTACGAAGAAAAAGACAGGAACATTGTCCTCTTTTAGTGCGGGAAGAACATAATCATTAACTATATCTACTGTAAGAACGGGTCTGTCCGCCTTGTTCTTAGCCTGAACCCAGCTTTTATAGTTCTTTTCGATATATCTGCTGAATTCCTTGTTGCATTCTTTTTTCTGCTCATTCAGTGTCTGACGAAGTCCGATTTGTGGGTGAGAATCGAGCTCGATATCCCAGTTCACCAATTTAAGGTAGATTTCTATCCAGTCTTGGTGATCGGGTTGATTCAGAAGGAGAAATGAAATCTGGTTGAAATCCTGGAGGTAATCTTTGGCAACATATTCTGTTGAAATTTTCTTTTTCTCGAGGATTTTTTTGCATACAAGGAGAACCTGGCTAGGGTTAACAGGCTTTGTGAGGTAGTCATCAATTTTACTGCCGATGGCATCTACCATCACAGATTCTTCTTCATTCTTTGTGATCATCACTACAGGAATATTGGGGTCTTTGTCCTTGATCCGTCCCAACACCTCAAGTCCTCCCATTCCGGGCATCATTTCATCGAGGAATACGAGATCCACTTCACTCTCTTCTATGGTTTCGAGTGCGTCAATCCCGTTGGTGACAGTAAGAACATTATACCCTTTTTCTGTGAGGAAAATTACATGTGAACGAAGGAGTTCAATCTCGTCGTCCACCCAAAGAATGGTCTTTTGCTTCATAGTCTTAAATATTTCTGTTTAGTTGTTCAAAATTAAGCAAAACAACCGATAATTTGATACCAAAAAGATGTTACTAATGACAGCAGTCAGGTTGACTCAACTCTTCAGTTTGCGGTTTGTGCTCAAATTTTGGACTTATAAAAGGTATCCCAAGGTTTAACCCTCTAAGGATGAAGATAATCCCCAGAACGAGTGATACGGCTGGAATTATTTTCCTGGAGTTAATTTTCGGCAGGTATTTCCGAAGTGTTGGCAGAAATGAAAAAGCAAAAAGCGCAGGCATGGTGCCCATTCCAAAGAGAAACATATAAAGCGAGCCATCAAACGCATTTCCTGTGGCTATCGCTCCCGCCAGACCGGCATAAACAAGTCCGCACGGGAGAAATCCGTTTACGACACCAATCACGAAAAAAGGCTTTGAGTTGCCTGAACTTAGAACTTTTGAGAGAAGGTTTTTGATCTGTTCATTGTATTGTTTGAATGGTGGCAAACTTGTAACTGCCGTTTTGAAGGATTTTGGCAGAATTATCCAGAGAACTATCAAAGACCCGATGATGATTGAGGCGATTTGCTGCAGACCAGATAGTTGTATATGATTTCCGAGCACACCAAAAAGCGCACCCATCACAGCATAAGTAAAGGCTTTACCAAGATGATAGAGAACTCTCTGCAATACCATCTCATACATCTCATGTTTTGCACTGCTGATCGCAAGCACAATCGGACCGCACATTCCAATGCAGTGAAGACTTCCTAAAAAACCTAAAACAAAACCGGACAGAATAAACATGATTACCTCAGGAATAAATCTTCTTTAAACAAATAATCTTTACTGCCATCGTTCACCAGGATTGAGATTTTCCATTTACCGGGAGCTTTCCCTGCCATGTTGATCGTCTGAAACCCGGTCGAGTCATATTTCACAGCTATATTATAGTCAAACTTCTTCTGATCAGGTCTGTACAAGTGGATGTTCCCTTTCACATCATTTTTTCGCAAGGATGCGGGATAGAATATCTCAAGAGTCACATTATTTAAGTTTATTTTCAGTGAATCGGGCAAATTTAGCGCATTGCGCATCATCACGATATCATCTTCGTATTTCAACTCTTTTTCATAATAGTTATCAGTTACAAGCTGTACATCCTGCCTGAAGACAAAGACAATTACAATCAAATTCAGCAGAAGGAATGCCCCCAGAGTTATCGCAATGCCATGCCCCCAATTCAATTTCTTTTTCAATTATTCATTAACCTTTCCCAAAAACGAAGTCTTTATCGTATCAATTTCTCTTCCATTCTCAATAACTGCAATATCTATTTTTGTATTCACAGCTTTTAAATCCTTTTGATCAACCACGAGCATAAATCTTCCTTCATAAACCTCGAGCTGTTTAACTTTAGGTTCAGATCCGAGAATCTTAATAGTTGCCGGTATTCCTTTCACTTTTAGTTCGATATTCATATCGTAAAAAGTTTTGTTGATCACATGAAAATTGTAGATGTTGCTTATTTTATTGTTCGGCTGTTCCTGAAACAACATACCCGGGGTTCTTAAAATGTTAACTTCAACATCCTTCCTGTTAGCCATTAAAACCGAGATAATTGAAATTAGAATAACCAGAATTGCAGAATAAATTCCAACCCGCAGCGAAAAACTGAACTTTTTTCCGGTCTCCACGCCATTCAGTGAATCCAGTCTAATGAGTCCTTTCGGTTTCTTTATCTTCGTCATGACTTCGTCGCAAGCATCCATACAAGCTGTACAGTTTACGCATTCCAACTGAATCCCGTTTCGGATGTCGATTCCGGTAGGACAAACATCGACACAGAGTTTACAGTCAATGCAATCTCCTTCAGTTCTAACCTGATCTTTACGAATTTTACCGCGAGGTTCTCCCCTGACAAAATCATAGGTTACAGCAAGAGAGTTTTTATCGAGCAGAACCCCCTGCAGTCTTCCGTAAGGACAGACTATCAAACAAGCCTGCTCCCGGAACCACGAAAAAACGAAGAAAAAGAGTCCAGTGAAGACATTCATTGCTATAAAGCCACCGGGTCTCTCGGAGGGAGGAGATGTTACAATTTGTGTGACCTCATCCAATCCAACCAGATAAGCCATAAATGTATGGGCAATCAGATATGATATACCGAGAAAAACAGAATACTTAAGTACCCTTTTGAATATTTTATTTCCGGTCCAGGGTGCAGCCTTTAGTCGCCTTTGATCCCTGTAATCACCATCAATTAGATACTCAATTTTTCTGAATACAAGTTCCATGAAGATAGTTTGCGGACATACCCACCCGCAAAAGATCCTGCCGTAAATCGCTGTGAACAGTATAACAAAAATGATCAGTGCTATGAACGAAAGAAGAAAAATGTGAAAATCATAGGGCCCGAAAAAAATACCAAATATGATAAATTTTCTCTCGAAGACATTAAATAACAGAAACGGCTGTCCATTCACTTCTATGAAAGGCATCCCAAACAGAAATGCCAGGAGAAAGATACTGACTACACTCCGTGCATTGTAGTACCATCCCGAGGGTCGTTTAGGAAATATCCAGTTTCTTTTACCATCTTTTTTAATCGTACCAATCGAATCCCTGAACGACTGATCGATAACTTCTTCTTCGTTCATAACACATCAATCCGTTTCAAAATAAAATTTGAAACTATTTTTTAACTTCGTTCTTTTTGTCGTTTTTAACACTGTCCTTCTTTGCACCGTCTCCTTTTGCCGAATCGGCAGGGGCAGTCTCTTTAACAAGATCACCCTGAGGTTCTTTGGCATTCGGAGGATTGGTGCCCTTCAGGCTCTTAATATAGCTGGCTGTCGCTTCAAGGTCTTGTGAGCTAAATTGTGCCCTCCATGATGGCATGCCTTTTGCGAGGACACCATTTACGAGAACAATGTAAACCTCTTTAACAGAGCCACCGTGTATCCAGTAATCGTCTGTCAGGTTGGGACCGACCAGACCTTCACCTTTTGTTCCATGGCAGGATGCGCAGTTTTTATCAAAAATATCCTTGCCTTTTGCAAGTGAGGCTGCATCTGTCAGAAGCTTGACATTATCGGCATTAACAGTTGATTGTCCCTGTGATGCAGCGAGAGCCAGTTGTGCCTGACGCACTTCGTTTTCATATTCTGCTGCTGACGAAGGACCACTTGATAAATGATAATAACCCATGTAAACAACAGAGAAAACTATTGTCGCATAGAACATATACTTCCACCAAGGGGGCAGATTGTTGTCCAGCTCTCTGATGCCATCGTAATTGTGTTCGAGAAGGAGTGCTTCCTCTTCCTCCAAAGGTTTTGCATCGTTTATCATTCTGTCAAGTTTTTTGATCATTTCCTTTTCTTCTTCAGGCTTTTTGTTTTGACCAATCAAAAAGATGATGGTCATTACAATTACATAAATGAAGAAAATCAGGAATCCGGTATTGATGTATGTTTCAGCATCAAAACCCGTGCCTTCTGCTGCAATTGCATTGCTCTGCAACAGGATAAGCGAAAGCACGAAACTCAAAAAGATGAACTGCTTGCTTTTCACAGTCGATCCAAATCTGTAATTAATTTTTTTAAACATTTTTTTCCTCTAAATTCTTTTCGTCAAGGGGAATTTTTTCAAGCTCATCTATCTTCGTTTTTGGCATTTTGACTACATGAAATATCATGAAAGAGAAAAATGAAACGAAGATTACAAGCCCTATTATCGGGAATATCGTGATGCCATCAATTGATGAAAGAACATCTTTATACATTATTTAACCTGATTTGTAGCTGCCGGAACAGCTTTGATGTCCTTGCCCAACCTCTGAAGATAGGCAATCAATGCTACAAGTTCCCTGTCGTGATCGATTATCACACCGTTTTTCAACAAATCTTTTGAAATTTCCTTTGCCTGTGCTTCAAGATTCTGAAGTGCAGTGCTCTCAAATCCTTCCGGATATGGAACTCCTACTCTTCTAAGAGCTGTAATTTTGTCAGCAGTCGAGGAAACATCGAGCACATTAGTCTCAAGCCAGGGATATGGTGGCATAATGGATCCCGGTGACATCCTTGTTGGCTCTATCATGTGGTGATAATGCCATAAATTGGGATATTTCCCGCCTTCTCTGTGAAGGTCCGGACCTGTTCTTTTCGAACCCCACAAAAATGGATGATCGTAAACGAATTCTCCAGCTTTCGAATATTCACCATAGCGTTCTGTTTCAGATCTGAAAGGTCTCACCAATTGACTGTGGCAACCGACACATCCTTCTCGGATATAAAGGTCCCTCCCCTCAAGTTCAAGTGGGGTGTAGGGTTTTACAGATGCAATGGTTGGTATATTTGACTTAACCAAAAACGCAGGCACAAATTCCACTATACCACCAATAAGTATCGCTACTGTAGCTAACAGTGTAAACTGTATTGGACGACTTTCGATCCAGGTGTGAGGTGCTTTTTTGTTGAATTTCTCCGCCTTTTTCTCCAAAGGAGCAGCTTCAGCTTCTTCTTCAGCAAGGAACTGTCCTTGTTTCGCAGTCTTCATCAGGTTATAAATCATAATAAACAAACTGATGAAGTAGAGCAACCCGCCAAAGGCTCTGATGATATACATCGGAATAATCTGGATCGTTGTCTCAAGGAAATTAGGATATTGCAAAATCCCTTGTGGAGTAAATTGTTTCCACATCAAACCCTGAGTAAGTGCACTCCAGTACATCGATGAAGCATAAAAAACAATACCGAGGAAACCGAGCCAGAAATGATAATTGGCGAGTTTTTTTGAGTAAAGATTTGTTCTCCACAACTTTGGCACCAGATAGTACAGCATTCCAAATGTAAGGAAACCGTTCCATCCCAAAGCACCGATATGCACATGTGCGATAATCCAGTCGGTAAAATGTGCCAAAGCATTCAGATTTTTGAGAGAAAGCATTGGTCCTTCAAAGGTGGACATACCATAAGCTGTGATAGCCACGACCATAAATTTCAATACGGGGTCTTCTCTCACCTTGTCCCATGCACCACGAAGTGTCAACAGTCCATTTATCATACCACCCCATGATGGAGCAATCAGCATAACAGAGAACACAGTCCCGAGTGACTGAGCCCAGTCAGGAAGTGCACTGTAGAGCAGGTGATGTGGTCCTGCCCAAATGTACAGAAAAATCAATGCCCAGAAATGGATAATTGACAACCTGTAGGAATATACCGGTCTGTTCGCTGCCTTTGGCATGAAGTAATACATTATACCAAGATAAGGAGTGGTCAGGAAGAATGCAACTGCATTATGACCGTACCACCACTGAACCAGTGCATCCTGGACACCGGCATAAAGTGAATAGCTCTTTAAGAAACTGACAGGTATTTCGAATGAATTCACTATATGAAGCACTGCAACTGTAACAAATGTTGCTATATAAAACCATACCGCAACATACATGTGTTTTTCGCGTCTTTTTATGATCGTACCGATCATATTTACACCGAAAATAACCCAAACAACGGCAATAAGTATATCAATTGGCCATTCCAACTCCGCATATTCTTTGCTTGATGTGAAACCTAATGGAAGTGTAACTGCAGCCAGAACAATTATTAGCTGCCACCCCCAGAAGTGTGCATAACTAAGAATGTCGTTGAACATCCTCGCCTTCAACAATCGTTGAAGCGAGTAGTAGACACCCATGAATAAACCATTTCCGACAAACGCAAAAATAACTGCGTTTGTATGCAGCGGTCTCAGTCTGCCGAAAGTCAGGAACGGCAGATTCAGACTTAGTGACGGAATGAACAACTGCAATGCGATAAGAAGTCCGACAAGCATACCAACAACACCCCAAACGGTGGTTGCCAGAGCAAAGTACTTGACAATCTTATTGTCATAACTGAATTTTTCAACTTGCATTAATTGTGCTCCTTTTTCTCCTGGTCATTTAATTGTGAAGAATCATTTTGACTTTTTAAAACTTTTGGCTCGTCCTCAAATAACATCCGAACCGAAGGGGTGTATCTGTCGTCCATTTGCCCGCTCTTTACTGCCCACAAAAAGGCAACGAGGAAACCTGTTGCAACAACAAGACTCGCACCTATAAGAATGTAGAATGCGCTCATACCTCAAGTCCGTGTTTTTTTGCCGTATACAGGGTTCCCATGGTAGTAAACACCACAACAGAAATAGAACTGACAGGCATAAGGATTGCAGCAAATAATGGTGAAAGTTCACCGCTTAAAGCAACGGTGACACCTATTATATTATAAATTGTTGACATTACAAAACTCATTTTAACCACATTCATGGTCGAGACCGATTGTTTAATGAAGGCAGAGAGTTTGTGCAAAGCACTTCCGTGGAGTAATGAATCACTTGCGGGAGTGAAATTCATCAGATCATCTGACAATGAAACTCCTACATCGGCTTTACTCAAAGCGGCAGCATCATTTAATCCGTCCCCTATCATTAATATTTTTCTGTTCCCGGACTGAAGTTTCCCGATAAAATTCATTTTGTCTGACGGTGAACAGTTGAAGATTACATTCTCGGGCTTTGTTAGTTTAATTAAATTTTCCCGTTCGCTTGAATTGTCACCTGACAGAATGAAAATCTCTTTTTTCTTTCCGATTTCCTTAATAATATCAGCAATGCCATTGCGGTATTTATTAGTTACCCTGAAAAAGCCTTTGTTCACAGAATCAATACTCAAATAGACTCTGCTCCCTTCAGCTCCAACTTCAATGTTTGTTTTGCTGTCCCATCCGCTTAATTTCAAAAAACCTGAAGAACCAAAAACCACAATTTTTGATTCAATTTTTGCCGAACCTCCCTTTCCCGGGATTTCTTCAAATGATTCAACGGGCAGCTCTTTAGTTTGCACCAAAGAACGGTAAATTATTTTACTTAATGGATGAAGTGAATTCTTTAAGGCAGACTTTACGAGCGACCTCTCGTAATCTGACAAATTATCTCCCTCAAATACTATGCCAATCTCCTGATTCTCTGTAAGAGTGCCGGTCTTATCGAAAACGATTGTATCGATCGAACCAAGATCCTCGACTACATTCACACTTTTCAGGTAAAATTTATTTCTTCCAAGCAGTCTGAGAGTGTTTCCAAGTGCAAAAGGGGCAGAAAGTGCCAGTGCACAAGGACAGGCAACGATTAAAACCGAGGTGATTACAGACAAAACCTGAGCCAAACCCGAATTATACCAAAGAATACCGCCAAGGACTGCGAGCAATAAAATTGCCAGTGTAAAGTACTTGCTTACTATATTTGAAAAATTTATGAGCCCGTTTTCTCGATTCTTGGAAACAATAAAATCATTCCAAAGTCTTGTGAGGTAGCTTTGTGACACCTGCTTGTAAACTTCCAACTCAATCACACCACCAATTTGTTTGCCACCCGCAAAGACTTTATCACCCGGTTTTCTGAATTGTGGAAGACTTTCACCCGTCACAAAACTATAATCAATATTTCCGGTTCCCGTAAGAAGAATTGAGTCGGCTGGAATTATTTCATTATTTCGAATTAATATTCTGTCTTTCACCGAAATTCTGGAAAGTGGCACCACTTCCTCAATGCCTTCCTTTGACTTCCTTGTAATCGATATCGGGAAATAAGATTTGTAATTTCTCTCAAAATTAAAATACTCGTAAGTTTTATTCTGAAAGACTTTTCCAATCAACAGAAAAAATATCAGACCCGCAAAGGAATCCATATAACTCTCACCCGAACCCCAAAATATTTCATAGATACTCCTTCCCCAAAGAGCAATTATTCCGATTGAAAGAGGAAAATCGATATTAATATATTTTTTCCTGATCCCTTTCCACGCTGATATGAAATAATCTGAACTGCTGTAAAAGAGTACAGGGAGTGAAAGTGCGACCATGATTAATTGAAATAAAACTCCAAATGATTCCACACTGTCCTTTATTGACAAGTATTCCGGAAAACTCAACATCATGATATTCCCAAAGGCGAATCCGGCAATGCCAAGTTTTAAATAAAGCGATTTGTTAAACGATTTTGTATCCTTCCGGTCGAGTTCATCGAGACTGAGTCTCGGTTCATACCCGATCGAATCCATAACAGATACAATTTCACTTATCTTTATGGCCGGTTTTGCTTTGATAAATACTTTTTTAGCGGGGAAATCAACCCGGGACTCGAGAATCCGGTCGTCAAGTTTGTACAGATTTTCGAGAAGCCAGATGCAGGAACTGCAATGTATTGAGGGAACTAAAAAGGAAAGTTTGAAAAGCTGATCGTTTCCAAATTCGATCAGCTTTTCAGAAATTTCAGGATCATCGAGGTAGTCATATCGTTTCCCTGCCACCTTCTCCCGTTTTGATGATCCGGGAGTTGCATTCAGATTGTAGTAGGTGCAGAGATTGTTCTCCTCAAGCACCTGGTAAACCAGTTTGCAACCTTCACAACAAAATGATTTGTCTTCAATAGAGATTGATCCGTCTTCACACTTTTCACCACAATGAAAACAGATCAAATCTTCTCGTAAATCGACTATTTCAGGCATTCTTCGTCAACGACTCCACGATTTGGAGTTACAAAAAAAATAAAAATTGTATTTAAATTATAAGCAATTTTTATTTGATTTCAGCCTAATTAGTCTGATTTACTTAACTGTCCTGTCATGGTAATGTGTATGAAGCAATGTATGAGCCGTATGACTTCCGGGTTCACGCAGGAACTCCTTATAGAGCTTCTTTACTGATTCGTTGTCATGTGATCTTCTTGTTACACTCTGTTTGTCTATTTCATACAATGCACGAACTCTTTTCATAACATTATCGAGATTTTGATGGATAGGCTGCCCGCCTCCGTTGATACAACCACCCGGACAAGCCATCACTTCAATAAAGTGATATGGCGATGTGCCGGCAATTATCTCATCAATAAGAGGTCTGACATTTCCGATTCCATTGACAACGGCAACTTTCACTTCAAGATCACCCATTTTAAGAGTGGCTGACTTTACACCTTCCATGCCACGAATCTGGTCAACTTCCACATTGTCAAGATTTTCACCAGTAATATTGAAGTATGCAGTTCTTATCGCAGCTTCCATAACACCACCGCTCGTGCCGAAAATTGCTGCAGCTCCGGTCGATTCACCAAGTGGATTGTCAAATTCTTCATCCGGCAAATCGGAAAAATCGATACCTGCCATATTGAAGAAACGAACAAGCTCTCTTGTTGTAAGAACAGAATCGACATCATGCAGTGCATCATGTGAAAGCTCGGGTCTCTCGGATTCGAATTTCTTCACCGTACACGGCATAATTGAAACCACAAATATGTCTCTCGGGTTGATGCCCATCTTCTTGGCGTAGTAGCTTTTCAAAACGGCACCTTCCATCTCATGAGGCGATTTACAACTCGAGAGATTCGGTATAATTTCAGGGTAGTTCATTTCAGCGAACTTAACCCAACCCGGGCAGCAACTCGTGAACATTGGAAGAGGCTGGTTGTTCTGGACCCTCGATACAAGTTCGTTTGCTTCTTCGATGATTGTCAAATCAGCAGCGAAATTTGTATCGAACACTTTCTTGAACCCAAGCCTTCTTAAACCACTCACGAGTTTTCCTGTAACATCAGTACCTGCCGGCATGTGGAATTCCTCACCGAGTGTGGCTCTCACTGCAGGAGCAATCTGTGCTATGACAAATTTATTCTTGTTTCCAAGTGCTGTACTTACAATTTTCGTGGAACTTCTTTCCCGAAGTGCCGCTGTAGGACATGCAAGGATACACTGCCCGCAGAGGATACAATCGCTTACATTTAATCCTTTATTATAAGGAGTTGTCACGATGCTGCCAAATCCCCTTCCAGAGAAATCAATGGCACCAACTTTTTGAACTTCGTTACATACTCGAACGCATCTGCCGCAAAGAATACACTTTGCAGGATCCCTCTCCAAGGAAGGACTTGAGATATCCACAACATGTTTCCTCTTGTCACCGGCGAATCTGTGTTCCCGTACAGCATATCTTTCGGAGAGGTCCTGAAGTTCACAATTTTTATTACGAACACAAATCAGGCAGTCCTGTGGATGATTCTCAACGAGAAGCTCGACGATCGTCTTTCTGGCTCTTCTTACCCGAGGCGAGTTGGTCTCAACAACCATCCCTTCCGCTACAGGGTATGCACATGAAGGAAGCAGGTTCCGTTGTCCGGAGACTTCGACCACGCACATTCTGCAGGCACCTGTTGGAAACAAATTTTTAATGTAACACAATGTAGGTATCGATACACCTACAGACTTTGCCGCATCAAGAATAGTCATTCCTTCTTCGGCTTTAACTTTTAAATTATTTATTGTTAATTCTACCATTTTAATCTCCGGCTCAGTTTACATTAATTGCACAGAATCTGCAGGTTTCGAGACACATTCCACATTTAATACATTTATCCTGTAAAATGTAGTGCCCTTCGCCCTTCTGCCCTACTATTGCCTCGGTACCGCATTTTCTCTTACAGAGACCGCAACCCGAGCATAGAGTATTGTCGATTGTAAAGGTCAGAAGTTCTTTACAAACTCCGGAACGGCATTTTCTGTCGAAGAGATGCTCTTCATACTCTTCTTTGAAGTATTGCAAACCGGAAAGAATTGGATTGGGAGCCGACTGCCCGAGTCCGCATAATGAGGTGTCCCGGATTACATCAGCCAGTCTTTTCAATCCGATGATGCCTTTGAATCTCTGCAACTGATCATATTTATCAGCTCCATCCTTGTAGGCAACCGGGATTCTCTCGATAATCTCAAGCATCCTCTTTGTACCCTCTCTGCAGGGAACGCATTTGCCGCACGATTCATTTTGAATGAAGTTGAGGAAGAATCTGGCGATATCCACCATACAAGTGTCCTCATCCATCACAACGAAACCGCCCGAACCCATCATTGCACCGACTTCTTTCAGTGATTCATAATCAACCTGGGTTTTTATGACACTCATCGGCAAACAACCGCCCGAAGGTCCACCTATCTGAACGGCTTTGAATTTCTTGTTGTAAGGAATTCCGCCACCAATGCTGAAAACCACTTCCTCGAGTGTAATTCCCATGGGTATTTCAACGAGTCCTGTGTTTACGATTTTACCTGAGAGAGCGAAAACTTTTGTGCCTTTACTTTTATCCGTACCAACACTTGAGAACCACTCTGCACCTCTGGCTATAATGGCGGAGACATTTGAAAGTGTCTCGACATTGTTTATCACAGTCGGTTTGCCCCAAAGACCTGATACCACAGGAAATGGAGGTCTTGGCTTTGGCATTCCTCTTTTTCCTTCAATTGAAGCAATAAGGGCGGTTTCCTCTCCACAAACAAATGCACCGGCACCCTTTTTAATTTTCAGTCTGAAGTTGAATCCACTGTTAAGGATGTTGTCACCAAGTAAACCATACCGTTCACATTCATGGATACAATGGGTCAATCTCGATATTGCCAGAGGATACTCAGCTCTGCAGTAGATATATCCTGAACTTGCACCGATGGCATATGCGGCAACCATCATACCTTCAATGAGCTTAAACGGGTCACTTTCGAGCACTGATCTGTCCATGAAAGCACCGGGATCACCTTCGTCGGCATTACAAATGATGTATTTTGTCTCAGATTTCTGTTTTAGTGCGAATTCCCATTTTTTACCGGTTGGAAATCCTGCACCACCTCTGCCTCTGAGTCCGGAATCCAGAATTTCCTGCACAACTTCTTCCGGTTTCATCAACTTTAAAGCCTTGTTAATTGCTTTAAAACCACCGCTGGCGATGTATGTGTCAATCGAATCGGGGTTAATTACACCGCAATTCTCCAGAACAATTTTCTTTTGATGTCTGAAGAAAGGTGTGTCGTGCATTGATGCGCATACTTCCGATTTTCTTTCATGACTTCCGAGAAGATTATCCTGCAGAATTCCACCTTCCACAATTGTGGTCTGAATCAGTTTTGCTGCCAGTTTGGGAGTAACCTCCGAGTACGCAATTCTTTCACCGTTTGGAAGTTTTATATCAACTATTGGTTCTTTTGCACAGTAACCGATGCATCCGGTTCTGACAATTTGAGCTTCAATGTTTTGTTTCACAAGTTCAGCTTTTATAGCCTCTTCAACTTTGGCCGCACCGGCTGCAAGTCCACAGGTTCCGGCACCAATAAATATTACAGGTACCTCATGCTCCTTGAAGAGAAGCCGGTTGTTGAACGATTTAATTTCATTTGTACACTCTTCGCTGTGGTGACAGAGTGGTCCTTCAGTACAGCACTGTACGAAATGCTGACACTGTTTTTCAGGTGAATGCCAGCACTCCGAACAACATTTTTCGATAAAACTGTTCATTTTACTGTCTCCTCTGTTTTAATCGATGATGATCTGGGGGTAACCGGCTGGTATTTTTTGAGAATCTTATCAATTTCTTTTACACTAATTCTGCCATAATAATCATCGTTGATGCATATTACCGGAGCTATTGAACACGCACCGATGCAACTGACCACCTCAAGAGTAAAATTCTTGTCACGGGTTGTTTGACCGGCTTTAATGTTGAGAGCAGATTCAAGTCCGAATAAAATGTTTGCAGAATTTTTTACATGGCAAGCAGTTCCTCTGCACACTCTGACGATATTTTTGCCGAGCGGGGTTAAACGAAACTGATTATAAAATGTAGCAACGCCATATATCGAGCTTAAAGGCATTCCGATATGTTTGGCTGCTTCCGTTAATACATCTTCGGGCAGATAACCGTGTTCATCCTGGATATCCTGCAGAAGTGGTATTAAGATACTTCTGTCGTTCTTTGGGTAATTTTCAATTATATGATTTGCCATTGCAATTTCCTTAATGATACACTGAAATTAAGCAATAATCGTGCCGATTAAAAACAGGTCACAAATTCATTCACATTCGTATTGGCACGCTTTTTGCTTATAAGACACAATTCTCATTTGTTAGAGAAATAGTTCTAACAAGTTAGAATTCCGGTTTTTAATAAATGACCCTTTTTGAAAGTGCCGTTTTTTTATTTTTGTACAGTTGAAAATTAAACAGATGGAGGTATTTGTGTTGAAGAGCAGACCGGTTCTTACAGTCATTGCGGTAATCGCCGTTTCGTCGGCAATATTTTTGCTAAATGGTGACAATTCATCGGGTAAATCAATTTATGAGAATTCGAATTCCATCTCTTCCGAGAGAGAAAATATAATCACGCGAACCGTGGCAAAAATCTCCCCTGCCATCGTCGGAATCAATGTCACAGAAGTTCGACAGGTAAATAACCCGTTCTTTAATCCTTTTTTCAATGATCCTTTCTTTCAACAGTTTTTTGGTGACCAAAGCTATTCGCAGGAAGTAAAAGGTCTAGGTTCCGGCTTTTTGATTTCAGCAGACGGTTACATTCTTACAAATGATCATGTTGCTGGAAATGCAAAAAAAATAACTGTCACCTTGACTGACGGCAGACACTTCGACGCCAAAGTTATCGGGACAGATAAAGTCTCGGATGTTTGTCTGCTGAAAATTGAAGAGAACAAACTTCCCTTTCTAAAGCTTGGGAATTCATCTGATATAATTATCGGAGAATGGTCGATTGCACTCGGCAATCCTTTCGGTCTGTTTGATGTTAACGACAAACCCACAGTTACTGTTGGCGTAATTTCAGCAACCGGAATGAATCTTGAACCTGTTGAAGATCGTTTTTATCTTAATATGATTCAGACCGATGCAGCCATCAATGGTGGAAACAGTGGTGGACCACTGGTTAATTCTTTGGGTGATGTAATTGGAATGAATACTATAATTTACTCGACCGGCAGTGGAAAAGGAAGTATCGGTCTCGGATTTGCCATTCCGATAAATAAAGTAAAGAAGATCGTGGATGAACTTAAAGTTAAAGGCGAAATCGACAGAAATTTCTTCACAGGCCTTGGAGTTCAGGATATAGATGAAAAAATTGCAGCTTACTTCAAGCTTCCCAACTCCAGAGGAGTGATCGTAAACAGCGTTATGAAAAATTCACCGGCAGAGAAAGCCGGATTCAAGAATGGTGATGTAATACTTGCACTCGGAGATTTCAAGATCAGCAACCGGAACACTCTTCTCGGTGCTTTGCAGGAATACAGAACAGGACAGAATGTTACATTCTCCGTTCTTCGCGATGAAAAGAATTTAAAACTTGAAATGGAACTGGAGAAAAGAAAATGATCGACAGATATACTCTTCCGGAAATGGGAAAAATCTGGAGCGATCAATTTAAATATGAAACATGGCTCAAAATCGAAATCCTGGCTACAGAAGCAAGAGTCGGCACAGGTGAAGTACCTAAGGAAGATCTTGCGGTAATAAAGGAGAAAGCCTCGTTTTCAGTTGAGCGAATCAGTGAAATTGAACTCACAACCCAACATGATGTTATAGCATTTCTCACCAATGTTAATGAAAATATTGGACCTGCGAGCAGGCACCTGCATTATGGAATGACCTCTTCGGATGTTTTGGATACAGCTCTTTCGGTGCAGATCAAGGAAGCATCGGGCATCATTTTAAAGAAGATCGATCTTCTCACGAATGCTCTGAAAACGAGAGCAGTTGAGCATAAAAACACATTATGCATCGGCAGAACGCATGGAATACATGCCGAGGTTACTACAATGGGTTTGAAATTTGCTCAGTGGTACGATGAGATGAAAAGAAACCGGGAGAGGTTTACGAAGGCGATTGATGAAATTTCAACAGGACAGATTTCCGGAGCAGTGGGCACTTTCGATCACCTTTCACCAGTTGTTGAAGAATTCGTTTGTGAAAAACTTGGGCTAAAACCGGAGCCGGTTTCCACTCAGGTCATTCAAAGAGACCGTCATGCTTTTTATCTGTCTGTGCTCGGTATAATCGGAGGTACCCTCGAAAAAATTGCTACCGAGATAAGACACCTGCAAAAAACAGAAGTTCTTGAAGCTGAGGAATACTTTGGAAAAGGGCAAAAAGGCTCATCCGCAATGCCACATAAAAGAAATCCGATCATCTGTGAGAGGATTACAGGTATGGCGAGGCTGATGCGTTCCTATGTCTCCCCTGCCATCGAAAATATTGCCCTTTGGCATGAAAGGGATATCTCACACTCATCAGTTGAACGGGTGGTTTTTCCCGATGCCACAATACTTATCGATTACATGTTACAAAAATCGATTGACCTTGTCACAAAACTTATTATTTACCCTGAGAACATGATGAGAAACATCCATCTCACCCGTGGACTGATTTATTCTCAGAAAGTCCTGCTCGCTTTAACCGAATCGGGAATGTCACGGGAAGAATCGTATGCAACGGTTCAGGATGCGGCAATGAGAGTCTGGCGTGATACCTCACTAAATCTGAAGGAAGAACTCCTTAAAAACGAAAAAGTGGTTCAAAATATTGATCCGACGAGGTTCGATGCAATATTTGATCTAACAAATTCAATGCGAAATATCGACTATATTTTCAACAGGACTCTTGGCTAAATAAGCTTTTTCGAAAGATTGAAAACGGTTTCTGCATGGCTGGATACATCGACATCTCTCAAGATATGCGCGATGTTACCTGATTTGTCGATAATAAATGTGATTCGGCTGGACATGCCAAGTTTATTCAAAACCCCGTAGGCTTCACTTGTTTTTTTATCCGAGTCTGAGAGAAGTGTAAAATTGAGCTTTTGTTCAGTTTCAAATTCTTTCAGACTTTTGGTATCGTCAACACTTATACCCAGAACCTTTATTCCGTTCTCCTCAAACTTCTTGAAGTTATCTCTTATTCCGCATGCCTGTTTTGTGCAACCGGGTGTGCCCGCTTTTGGATAAAAATAGAGAACTACAGGGCTCTTTCCTTTGAAATCGGAAAGTGAGACTGTTACTCCGTTTTGATCACTCAATGAAAATTGAGGTGCTGACATTCCTGGTTTGATATTCTCGGCAGTCCCGCCACAAGAAGCAAGTAACAAACCGGATACAAACAGAAAAAATATTTTTAAATTATTCATCGTATCTCCTTTTTTCATAATAAACAATCACAATCCTGAGAGTGTTCCGGTTATTTTTTCCTCTCCGGATTTAAAACAAAAAAGCTGCCCGGACTTATTCTCGGGCAGCTTAAGAATATTAGGCTTAATGCTTAAGCGAGATACTTAATCAAAGATCGAACTTGATTCCCTGAGCGAGTGGTATTTTCGTTGAGAAGTTGATGGTATTCGTTTGTCTTCTCATATAAGCACGCCATGAATCAGATCCTGATTCTCTGCCCCCTCCGGTTTCTTTTTCGCCACCGAAGGCACCACCGATCTCGGCACCTGAAGTTCCGATATTCACATTTGCGATTCCACAGTCAGAACCGCGGGCAGAGAGGAATTCTTCTGTTTCTCTCATATTCAATGAGAATATTGCAGAAGAGAGTCCCTGCACCACATCGTTTTGAATGGCTATGGCTTCTTTTACATCACCACTGTACTTAATCAGATACAGAATTGGTGCAAAAGTTTCTTCCTGAACAATCGGATAGCTGTTTTCAACTTCACATATTGCCGGTTTCACATAGCAGCCTGATTCATAACCTTCACCGGAAAGTACTTCTCCGCCATAGAGAACTTTTCCACCCGATTTTTTTACTTCTTCGATTGCCTTGGAAAAATCAGCTACCGCACCTTTATCGATGAGTGGACCCACATGGTTAGCAATATCAAGAGGATTTCCGATTTTAAGTGATCCGTAGGCTTTTACGAGCGTATCTTTAATCTTGTCGTAAATACTATCATGGATAATCAGACGGCGTGTGGAAGTACATCTCTGTCCGGCTGTTCCTACCGCTCCAAACACGATGGCAGGTACTGCCAGTTGAAGATCTGCATCCGGAGTAAGAATGATAGCGTTGTTACCGCCGAGCTCCATGATCGCCTTTCCGAATCTGCCTGCTATTACGGAATTTGCATGTTTCCCGACACGGGTCGATCCTGTTAAAGATATGAGCGGAATTCTTTTGTCATTAAGGATTCTTTCTCCAATGGTTGAACCTTTACCAACAATAAGAGAGAAAACGCCTTCAGGTATGTTGTTGACTTCAAGCACTCTGGCAACAATTTTCTGTACTGCGACCGCAGCCAACGGGACTTTCGAGCTTGGTTTCCACAAATTAACATCACCGCAAACCGCAGCTATCATTGCGTTCCACGACCATACCGCTACAGGAAAATTAAATGCCGAAATAGTGCATACGATTCCGAGGGGATGCCATTGTTCATACATTCTGTGATCGGGTCTCTCGGAATGCATGGAGAGTCCGTAAAGCTGTCTTGACAGACCTACTGCGAAATCACAAATATCGATCATCTCCTGAACTTCACCCCAGCCTTCCTGCAGGGATTTACCCATCTCATACGAAACGAGTCTTCCAAGCGGATCTTTATATTTACGGAGTTCATCACCTATCTGTCTGACAATCTCTCCTCTTTTAGGAGCCGGTACATCACGCCAGTAAATAAAAGCCTCAGAAGCTTTCTGAATAATCTCTTCGTAATCAGACTCTGAAGCCTGATAAACGGAGGCTATCTTCTCACCTGATCCTGGTGAATATATCTCAAGTTTTCCGGCATTTTCAGTTTTCTTCCATTCGCGACCGGTGCACGAACCATAATTTATTTCTTCGATTCCAAGTGTTTTTAGGAAATCCATTTTTTCTCCCGAGAAATTAATAAATGTATCACCGAAATATATGGATAATAGATAAATGGAATTTCGTTTTTCTTTTTGGGCTGAGTTACTGTACAAAAAAACTTAAAAGATCAACAAACTGTAATTTATTCTCTCATTGAAATTGATTATATTAAGGTATGAGATTAAACAATTTAATTTACCCTTGTCGTCCTTTCAACGAGTCATTTAGCCCCCGGCTCCTCCGCAGCTATTTTGTCTCCAAATTCGAATCAGTGTTTTAAGCACACTCCCCCCAGACTTTACAAATCCTTTTTTTTACATACGCTTTTCTTTCAGATAAATTTCCTTACGGGAGGTGTTCTATGAATAATACAGCAACTTTCAGTGAACATAATGTTACTGCAAATGATGTTTTTCCAATTCTCCACAAGCATATTCTCGCTGATGGATACGATTTTGTACTCGATATTAAAAAAAGCCACGGCTGCTATATGGTTGATGAGAGAACCGGTGACGAGTATCTGGATTTCTTCTCATTTTTTGCATCCTCGGCTTTGGGGATGAATCACCCTAAACTCAACAATCCTGAGTTTCGTGAAAAATTGGCATGGGCAGCTCTGAATAAACCTTCAAACAGTGACATTTATACTGTTTTTAAGGCGGAACTTGTCGATACCATCAGCAAATATGTAATGCCTGATCATTTCAAATACCTGTTCTTTGTTGAAGGTGGTGCCGTAGCTGTTGAAAACGGATTAAAAGTTGCCTTCGACTGGAAAGTTCGCAAGAACTTTAGAAAAGGATACAAAGAAGAAAAGGGACATAAAGTCCTTCATTTCAAAGAGGCATTTCACGGACGAACAGGGTACACGATGTCTCTTACGAACACCGACCCGAACAAGGTGAATTTATACCCTAAATTTGACTGGCCCCGTGTTCTCAACCCAAAAATTATATTCCCGTTAAAGGATAACCTTCAGGAGGTTATTGACGCCGAGAATGAGGCAATAGCTCAGATCTATTCCGCCATCAAACAGTATCCTGACGATATTGCGGTTATAATCATTGAACCAATACAGGCAGAGGGTGGTGACAATCATTTCAGAAAGGAATTTCTTTTGAAACTGAGAGAAATTGCCGATGAAAATGATATCATGCTTATGTTTGATGAAGTCCAGACAGGAGTTGGATTGACAGGTAAAATGTGGGCATCCGAGCACTTCGTAATGCCAGACATCATCTCATTCGGTAAAAAAATGCAAGTTTGTGGAATTATGGTTAGTGACCGCGTAAATGAAGAGCCGGATAATGTGTTTAAAGTTTCTTCACGAATCAACTCAACCTGGGGTGGAAATCTGACCGATATGGTTAGAGCTGCCAAAATCCTTCAAGTGATTCATGAGGAAGGTTTAGTTCAGAACTCTGCTATCATGGGAGATCTGCTGCTTTCGGAACTGAACGATATGCAAACTGAATTCCCCGCTCTGGTTTCCGGAGTTAGAGGAAGAGGTTTGATGTGTGCTTTTGACATGCCTGATAAAGCAACAAGAAATGAATTCATCTCGAGATGCTGGAAAGAAAAACTAATGATTCTTTCCTGTGGTGAAAGAAGTGTTCGCTTCAGAACACCTCTGATCATTCAGAGTGATGATTTATTAAAGGGTTGCAAAATTATCAGAGAAGTGTTAAATTCCCTAGTCAAATAACATAAAGTTGTATATACCTTTAAACTACTTGCACTGCACGGCTCCCGAAAGGGAGCCGTTTCAGTTTTAAATAATCGCCGGGTTAATTCTCATCTTCATAAGCTACAAGGCTGTCAACATCGTATCCTGTAAGCTTTTCCCTGCCGGGCAGAAAAGTAAGCTCTATAATAAATTGAATCGAAACAACCTCACCACCGGCTTTTTCGATCAGTTTTATTGCTGCTGCGGCAGTACCACCCGTGGCAAGAAGATCATCATGAAGCAGCACTCTGTCCCCTTTTTTGATCGAGTCAACATGCATCTCAATCGAATCTGTACCATATTCGAGCGAATAATCTTCCGAATACTTTGCTGAAGGAAGTTTTCCCGGCTTTCTGATAAGGACAAATCCCGCATTTAAGAGGGAGGCAACAATTCCACCCAAAATAAAACCTCTTGACTCTATTCCGGCTACTTTGGTTATGCCAAGATGTTTCACCCTGTTATAAATCTCTTCAGCGGAATAGTTAAGTGCCAAGGGATTTTCAAGCAAAGTGGTTATGTCCCGGAACATTATCCCGGGTTTTGGGAAGTCTTTGATACTGCGGATTGTGGCTTTTAAATCCATATTAATACCTGTTCATTTGTTAAGAAACTTGTCGATTCCTGATTTGAATTCCTCGGTTGATCTGCTAATAACATTATACTTTTGAGAAAGTTTTACGGAATTTTTGTAGTTCAGTGAGGATGTTTCCCTGATCAATCTCTTGGTTAGAGCAATGCTGTCTGTAGAATTTTTATTCAGTTTGGAGCATAATTCGATGGCATCTTTCATCACATCATCCGAAATCTGATCTATTAAGCCGGTTTCCAGAGCTCTGTCTGCATTCAGGATTTCAGCCGAGATCAGAAGCTGTCTTGCCTTGAACTCCGGAAGTCTTCTCAGAAGGAGAAAAGATACAATTGCAGGGAGGAATCCAATCTTTACCTCACTGTATCCCATCATGCAGTTTGTTCTGTCTGCGATAATAAAATCGCATGCAGTTGCAAGTCCGCACCCTCCTGCAATGGCAGGACCGTTGACTGCGCCAACAACGGGCTTGTCACATTCGTAAACAGCAAGGATCATCCCGGAAATCAGTTCAGAATCTTTATCGTTTTCCAGTATTGAATTGTTTTGCAATTGCTGGAGATATGCCAAATCTGCCCCGGCAGAAAATGCCTTTCCGGAACCCGTAACAATAATTGACTTAACGGAACTGTCAGTTTCACAACTACGGAAAATGTCAATAAATTCTCTAATAAGTCCGGGTGAAAGGGCATTTCTTTTTTCGGGTCTGTTTAATGAAACAATTGCAGTCTCGTTCTCGATCCTCAAATCAACCATCATTTTCTCCCGATGAACTCTTTAAATTTTTCCAGTGAGTAGCAATTTATGATTTCATCCTTTTGCATTCCGGCTTTCTTTGCAATTTTAATTCCGTACATCACGCTTGACAATTGTGAAGTGGAATGGGCATCAGGATTAATACTAAAATTGCATCCTTTGTCTCTCGCGATGAACAGCCTTCTCCAATCCATATCGAGACGATAGGCTGAAGCATTTATTTCTATCGCCACCCCGTTGGCAAGACATGCATCGATAATTTTTTCATAGTCTGCTTCATACTCGGGTCGTTCCAGCAAAATCCTGCCGCTTGGATGCCCAAGAACATCAGTGTGAGGATTCTCTATTGCCCTGATAATTCTTGCGGTCATCTCCTCCCTGTTCAGAGAAAAACGGGAATGAATTGAAGCAACCACAAAATCAAAATTATTCAAAAATTCATCTCCATAATCAAGACTGCCATCTTTGAGAATATCTGCTTCGATTCCGTGAAAAATGTTCTTCCCGAGTGTGGTGGCAACATTTGATATTTCATCCTTTTGGACAAAGACCCTGTCTTCTCTTAACCCGTTGGCTTGAAAAGAAGCTTTGCTGTGATCACAGACAGCGAAATACTCATAACCGAGTGCAGAAGCGGCTGTAACCATCTCACTCAGGGTATTCGACCCGTCTGAATAGTTGGTGTGGAAATGGAAACATCCCTTAAAATCCTCGAGAGCGAGTGTTGAAATGGAAAATCTTGAATCATCAATGAACGGCAGATACTCCCGTTCCCTCATTTCCGGAGAAATATAGCTCAAACCGAGTTTCTGAAAAATATCAACTTCGGAATTGAATTCGCCGGATTTTGACTCAGTCACGCGGTATTTTTCAACAAAATCCTTCGAACCTGTAGTCTCATAAAGAGTATCAAAGAAAAAATGCTGGCTCATTTCCTGATGAAACATTATTTTCACTCTGCCGCCATAATTTGTTTCTTCAGAGTATGAAAGGTCAGGCAAGCCAAGTTTTTCCTTTAACTGTTCAAGCACTTTTTGCTGATCCTGGGTGAGTATTACGAACTCGATAACTGATATCACTTCCATATTCCTGCGGTATTCCCCTGTCACAGAATAAAGTTCGATACCTGAGCACTCTTTAAGTACTTCTTCGATTTCTTCTACAATCCGAGTTGCATCATTTAGCCGGATTTGCGTCTGATTCTTTTTATACATTTTTATATGATCGAGCAATTTCTCAGCCCCTGCATCGGTAAAACCCTTGACCTTGGCAAGTTCTCCCGACAAACAAAACTGCTCTAAAACCTGAACACTGGTAACTCCGTAATCATAGTATAACTGAACGGCTTTTTTTGGACCCAAACCCCGGATCTGATTAATTTCAATCAGACCGGGAGGAACTTCATTTTCCAGTTCTCTTAATGCCGAAGAATAACCCATATTGTAATAGTCCGCAATCACTGAAAGAATTCCTTTACCAATTCCTTTTAATTCAGCCATTTGACCCGACTCGAACATCAGTGCAAGGTCTTCCTGCAGACCGGACAGAATGGAATATGCCTTTCGAAAAGCATTAATCTTGAAAACATTCTCACCTTTCAGTTCGAAAAGATAGGTAATTCTGTCAATTATTTGTAAAAGGTTTTCTTTGTCGTTATTCATAATAATGGAATTAGTTTAAAAAGAATAAATGTATTAAAAACGCCAAGTGACGCACCGGCTATGATCTGACCGGGTGTGTGACACTTCAATTCAAATCTTGCCCAACCCAAAGCGAGTACAACAGGAAGTGCCACCAATCCCCAGAAACCATGTGCCAAAATAACAACAGCCATCAGTCCTCCGGCACCCATCGTATGTGCACTTATTTTCCACAGCAAATTTACAAAAAAGAGAGTTAAAAGATTAACAAGATAGATGAGAAATAAAATTTTTATTTCAGTCGCGTGTCCAGCCCAGGGTATCAGGAAATATCCTGCCAGAATGATCGCCGCAAAAACAAGATAAGGGATGTGCCTCTCTGTTCTGTTTCTCGCGTCAGCATCGGCTATTTTGCCCTTGCGCAGGAAAAGAATGAAGACCAAAACCGGAAGTACGACTGAAAAAAGAGAGGTGTAACCGAGGATCAGAAGAGAATTCCCTGATTCCGGTTCGAACTTGTTAATTATTAAAAAAAATGAGCTAAGGTTGAGAACGGGAGGGAGAAAGAGGTATGAAATGACTTTAGCCATCAACTCCTGCTTACCATTTCCCATATTACTGTCTCAAATCGATGTGAGCATTTGCATAAGCATTTTCAAGACCTGAAAGATATCTCTCGTAACCAAACAGAAGCTCCTCGACCTGCGAAAACTCAAGAATTTTCATCAATTCCTGACGAATATGGCTGGCGTTTACCAAACCTTTAAGGTATCCTGAATAATACTTCCTTTGTTCAAGTATGGCTCTCCTTTCACCTTTTACCATTGTGGCAAGTTGAAGATGTCTAAGGCAGACCCTGATTCTTTCTGAATAAGGTATCTCATCTTCTATCGGTAATCCATTCATCAGCCTCTTGGCATCCTTAAAAATCCAGGGATAACCGATTGCCCCGCGGGCAATCATTACTGCATCAGCCGTGGTTTCCTGAAACGCTTTTACAACATCCTCAGCCGACATTACATTCCCGTTTAACGCCACCGGTATCGACACAACTTCCTTCACTTTGTTAATCCATTCCCAATCGGCATCACCCTTGTGTCCCATGCTTCTGGTTCTGCAATGTATGGTCAAAGCTTTTACTCCGGCATCTTCAAGTCGCTGAGCAACTTCAATTATATTTATATTTTCGTGATCCCAGCCGATTCTGGTTTTAACAGTAACGGGGAGTTCGACGGAATCTACCACAGCTTTCACAAGTCTTTGCATGTTTACCGGGTCTTTTATCATACCTGCACCTGCACCACAGGCTACAACTCCTTTGATCCAGCAACCGGCATTAATATCTATCAACTCAGGTTGAAACGACTCGGCAATCCTGGCAGCTTCGACCATAGACTCAAGTTTTCCACCATAAATTTGAATACCAACCGGGCGTTCCTCATCAATTATTTTTAGCTTTTTATGCGTCTTTTCATTTTTGCGTATAATGCCTTCGGCATTCACAAATTCAGTGTACACCACATCCGCACCCAGTTCACGGCACACCAGTCTGTAGGAGATGTCTGTGACATCCTCCATGGGTGCAAGCAGCAGGGCTTTATCTATTTCAACGGGACCAACTCTAAACATTTGCCAACTTTGGTTTAATAATAATATTGTAATATTTTGCACAGTAAAAAAGGAGCAGGATCGAAACCACAGCACCTGTGAAGAACGGAATCTGATACCCGAGGTACTGGAAGGCAAAGCCTCCCCACAACGGTCCGAGAACCCTCGCAAATGATGACATTGATTGATTCAACCCCAAGACCATCCCCTGATCAGCTTCCGAGGAGACCTGAGAGATCAGGCTTAACAGTATCGGCTGTAACGAGCCTGTACCAACCGACATAAGACCCAATATTAATGCCATTATTGTAAATGAATGTCCGTAGGGTATAAGTGCCAAACCCACAGCCAGGCTCGAAAAACCCGTTATAAGAAGTTGTAATTTGGTAAAGCGGGTTGTCAGTTTACCCATCATGAAGCCTTGCATAAATGCAGAGACAATTCCCATGATGCCGAAGAGCATCCCGTTATCGAAGTCGGTAAATCCGAAGTGTCCGCTTCCGAGGATGGCAAATGTACCGTAGATATTGGCAACAGAGAAAGTCAAAAAGAAAGTCAGAGTGATAACGAAAAATGAAGCCTTTTTTCTAAATACCTCAATGAAGGCAGGAAAGTCGATCAGCTTTCTTTTTCTTAACGGTGCTTCACCTTCTCCCGGTTTTTTCAGGGATTCAGGCAGATAAAAGAAACTTAATACAAATGCAAGCACAGAAAACGCCGCACTGGCGAATCCGGTGACTTCATATCCAAATTTCGAAAAAATACCGCCCAGCATCGGACCAAATACAAATCCCAGCCCGAAAGCCACTCCAATCAGTCCCATTCCTTTTGCCCGTTCCTGTGGTGTCGTTACATCAGCGATATAGGCTTGTGCAACTCCGATACTGCTCCCACCAACTCCCGAAATTATTCGTGCGGCAAGAAGCATTATAAACGAATGTGTGAAGGAGAAAAGGATATAACCGGCTGCATTCAAAAGGAGGGTGATGAGAATTATCTTTCTTCTCCCGAATCTGTCAGACAGTGAACCGAACAACGGATTAAACAAAAACTGTGTGAGTGAATAAACTGCCACTATAATTCCGACAGAACTCTCATTCATATGCAGAACTTTAACTGCAAATGTAGGAATGATCGGGATCAGGATCCCGAATCCGAGCAAATCAATAAAGACGACTAAAAATATAAGTGACAGCGGGAGATTTTTTCTCATAATTTTTCCGGAAACAAAATGCAAAATTACAAAAAAAAAGCCACTCAACGGGTATTGAGCGGCTTAACAATTGATATAAGAATCAGTAAAGTATACTAACCTTTGCGTGAATTCTTTGTGTTCTGTACATCTTCGCGAAGGTCCTGAGCGAGTTTTTTAAGGTCGCTGAGGCTTTTTCTGATTCTTGTACCGGCTGCTGATTGTTCCTTTTCATAGAATTTATGGAAATCAGCTTCCATAGCTTGAACCGCGTCTAATAACTGCTTGTATTTCTCCATATGGTTGCTCCTGTTTATTTATGGATGTGTGTGTTTTCAAAAACAATTTCTGCGATGTCTTTAACTTTCACATCGTCCGATTTTTCCAAAGCCTTGACACCATCTGTCATCATGGTCATACAGAAGGGGCAGGCTGTAGCAATGATATTGGCTCCGGTTGCTATCGCCTCCTTACTTCTTTCAATGTTCACTCTTCCCCCCTCGGAATCTTCCATGAACATCCTGCCGCCACCAGCTCCACAGCAAAATCCTTTTGATTTGCTCCGTGTCATTTCAATTTGCGGGTTTGCCACCGATTTCGTTATTATGTTTCTCGGGGCGTCATAAATCTCATTGTATCTTCCAATGTAGCACGAATCGTGATAAGTAGCGGTAATTTCCTTTGATTTTTCGTCAATGTCTATTTTGCCATCAGATATAAGCTTATCGATCATCTCCGAGTGATGTAGAACCTCATAGTTTCCACCAAACTGAGGAAATTCATTTTTAAGTGAGTTGAAACAGTGCGGGCAAGCAGTTACAATTTTCTTGACACCGTAATTATTCAATGTCTCAATGTTTGTCTGCATCAGTGTCTGTGCAAGGTATTCATTTCCCAGCCTGCGGGCTGTATCACCGTTGCACTGCTCTTCACTGCCCAGAATTCTGAAATCAATTCCCGCCTTTTGCATAATTCCGGCGAAAGATTTAGATACTTTTTTGTATCTGTCATCGAAAGAACCTGCGCATCCGACCCAAAACAGATATTCAGTATTCGGGTCTTCTGCCATGGTCTTTATACCCAATCCTTCTGCCCAAGCACCTCTTTCAGAAGCCGGAAATGCCCAAGGGGAGCCATTGTTTTCCAGACTTTTGAAAGTATTATTCAACTCAGCCGGGAAATTGGATTCCATCAATACCAGGTGACGGCGCATATCCACTATTGTACCCACATGCTCGATCATTACCGGACACTCCTGAACACAAGCCATGCAGGTGGTGCATGACCATAGCTCAGCTTCGGAAGTGTAGTTGGGGACAAGAGATTTTTCCAGCATCTCGCCTTCTTTCACTCCAGCAACAAGCAGTGGCCCCTTGTCCAGCGTTCTGTCGCGAACATCGGTGATTATTTTTCGGGGTGAAAGCGGTTTCCCGACTGTATTCGCAGGACAAACAGATTCACAACGGCCACACTCGGTACAAGAAAAACCATCAAGCAATTGCTTCCAGGTAAACTTTTCAATGTCATTCACACCAAAATATTCGGCATTTTCATCCGCAAGATTTATCGGTTGAAGTTGCGCTCTCTTCTCCAATGGATTCGAGAACCAGACATTCGGAACTGAAGTGATAACATGGAGATGTTTTGAGTAAGGAAGATAGTTGAGGAAGCCCAATACAAGTAAAACATGCAACCACCAAAAGACTTCAAATGCGTTTTCCGCAGCGCCGGAAGTACCAAAAAGCCCCGTCAGATAAGTTACAACCGGTCTGACCTCCCACTCGGCAAGATGACCTGTCTTCGCAACATGAGCTGCATTTTGACCCATCATGCTAAGAACAACAAACAGAATCAAAACAAGAATAAATGCTGCATCAAGTTGTCCTTCCCTGTCCACCTCGAGCCTCTTTACTCTCTGTACAAATCTTCTGTACAAAGCAAAAAGCACAGAGCCGATCACTAAAAGTCCAAAAACATCCTGTGTGAATGTCATCAGACTGAAAAGTGGTCCCAGAAAAGCAAATGTAAAATGAGGCACAAATCCCTGAATGAAAGTCTCAAGAACTGCAGAGATAAACAGGACAAAGCCCCAGAAAATGAGTGCGTGAACGATTCCTGCCACAGGATCTCTGAAAAGTTTTGACTGGGCAATTGCGATCACTATCACATTTTTTATTCTTAAACCTATATCACCAAACCTGTTATCAGGCTTCCCGAGTTTAAGAAAGCCCAGTATTCTCCTGGCACTTATCGAAAAAATAATAAACGCCGTTAAAAGAACGATCGCAAACGCAACGATTTTCAACATCTCTAATAATTCTTATTTTCTGAGGGATTTGAAGATCAATGAAGCTGCTAAAACTTTTACAACAGTTGAAATCGAAAAGATAATCACTCCAAGTTCAAGGGTTTTGGTAAAACCGCCTGCGAGGAAAAGATCGAGATAAAGAGCTCCCATTCCCAGAATAACAACATGCGCACCGAAGAATGTAAGAACAGAAGTCACATAATCAGATTTTCTTTCCATGACAAAGCCGGTCAGCCAGGCAGCAAGCGGGAAAGCAAGAAGATATCCACCTGTAGGTCCAAACAATCTGGCGATTCCCGGAGCAAGATCGGGTGACTGTGCAAAGACAGGCAATCCGGCAATTCCCATGCCCAAATAAGCGATCATTGCATAAAATCCTTTTCTGGAACCAAGCATTGCTCCCGACAGTACGACAATCATGGATTGAAGTGTTGTAGGAACCGGTTTCACCGGAATTGTAATTTGTGCGGCAATAGCCATAAGAATTGAAAAGGATGCGATACCGAAAAGTGGATGTGATATCACTTTATCTTTGATGTAAGAAATAATATTTTCTGATTTTGTAATCACGGACATTCTAACCTCTGTTATATTTTCGGAAAAAAGATTCTGTTTTATTTAATACTTCGTTAAATTGATCTGTCATCTCCCCCGGGGGATGCACCATATTGAATGTGTGCCCTGCTTTCGGGACAATAAAAAACTCTGATGAAGGATTTTTGCAATAAGAACTGATGTTTCCTGCATCTCTTAAGGGCACTGTCAAGTCGATTTCGCCATGGATTGTAAGAATTGGCAAGTCCAGCATTCTTACATGCTTCTCAACTGAGAGTTTGTCGTTTTTATTCGTCAGAATATCTTCCAGGAACGAATAATCGAGCTTCATCTCCTGTCCCGTTCGTGTGTTTAAAAAGCTGAGACAGCCTTTCTCCCTCCACTCCTTTTTCTGTCTGTCAGTATATCTGTCGACATAAGAGATGGAAGCCCATACAGACAAAGCACTAAGATTTTTAATTTCGGGAGAAGCAAGAAGTGTAACCGCTCCGCCCCTGCTGTGTCCAATAATGAATAATTCACCATTAAAATTACAAAATTCATTTGAAATAACACGCAACGAAATCTCTTTTAATTCTTCAACTTCCAGAGAAAGGGTGTTCTTTTCAAATTTTTCAAGCTCGTTGAAAACATCATTGCCTGAAGATATACCATTATGCGAAAAATTAAAGACGAGTGAATGATATCCCCTCTCCTCGAAAAACCGTGCTGCCAAAGGGAAAAAACCCCAGTCTTTGAATCCCTTAAATCCGTGCACAAAAACAACCACAGGTTTGGGTAAGGATTTGTTGCTCGAATAAACATCCAGCTCAATTTTGTTTCCGGATATTGTATCTATCAAGAAATTATATTTCATATTTTCTAAAATGCTATAAATTGGTCATAAAATCAAATTTTTAGCTCAAAAATCGTGGAAATTGTAAAAATTTCTTTATAAAAATTAATATCAACACCTTTTTATTAATTATTTCTTATTTTAGCAAGGTAAAACAACAAATTATATGTCATTGCTAGTAATTCCCTCTATTGATATAAAAAACGGTAAAACTGTTCGTACAGTCCAGGGCATTCCCGAACTGGGATGTGCTGGCTATTGCGATGATCCCCTCGAGATGGCGATGATCTGGCGAAGTGAAAATGCCAAGATGATCCATGTGGTGGATTTTGACGGTATTTATGGTTCCACATCAGTAAATCATTCACTGATCGCACAGATTTGTTCATCCGTGATCATTCCGGTTGAGTTTACGGGTGGCATCAGAACCGTAAAGGATGCAGAATATGCTTTTGACACGGGTGTATGTAGAGTAGTAGTCGCCTCGGTTGTCATCGAAAACAGAAAAGAATTTTACCGGATTTTTGACAAATTTGGTCCATCAAAAGTGGTGGTCGGAATCGATGTTATCGATAACGAGGTAGTAATCAAGGGACGAAAACAAAAAACCGGGATTCATCCGGCTGATTTAGCCTCTCAACTGGCGGGTATCGGCGTAAACAGGTTTATTGTTGCTGATGTACTTACAAACGGCATGCTCGGGGGTCCCAATATCGAACTTACACGGCTGATCGCAGAAGTTACTCAAAAAAGAATTACTCATTCGGGTGGAATCGCAAATAAAGAAGAACTTTTCGCTGTAAATGCATTGGCGTCTGAAGGAGTTGACTCTGTAATTATTGGCAGAGCACTCTATGAGAACAGGTTCCCCTGTCAAAAAATCTGGCGACTTGCAGAATCGGGATTATTTGATTAGTCAAACTAATTGAAAGGTTAAAACAATGATACAATTCGATAAAATACTCGTTCCAATCGATTTTAGTGATTACTCACTGCAGGCTCTTAAATATGCCTCGGAGTTCGCTAAACTGTATAAATCACAGATTTTACTCGTTTATGTTGTCGAACCTGTAATTTATCCCCCCGATCTTAGTATTGGTCAGATTGCACTTCCAACACTGTCATACCAGATTGATGAAAAAGCCAAGGAAGAACTGGGAAGGGTTGCCAGAGAAAATATTCCTGCTGATATTGAAGTGATTCCAATTGTTAAACTCGGTAAACCTTACCTGGAGATAATTGACCTTGCAAAATCTGAAGATGTCGATCTGATCATTATTTCCACACATGGTCATTCGGGTGTCGAACAGATTCTCTTTGGAAGCACCGCTGATAAAGTGGTAAGGAAGGCACCATGTCCCGTTCTTACTTTACGGGAACCTGTGAAAGGATTCGATTTCAGAGACAGCCGGGCATGATTGTTCGACTGCACCGGGATTATTGAGAATCTAACTTTTTCTGTTTACTACGAAGTCAACGAGCGAAAGAAGTGAATTTTTGTACTCACTCTGAGGAAAAACTTCGAGACAGGCTTTAGCCTCATCTGCTATTTGTACCGCTTTTTCCTGCGCGAGCTTCAGACCATCGTTCTTGATTACGAAGTCGATAATATTTTCCACACTGTCTTTTTCGTTTAGAGACCGGATCTCTTTAATAATTTTCCTGCCGGCGGATTTCCCCGCTTTTTCCATTGCATAGATTAGGGGAAGAGTAATCTTTTTCTCTTTTATGTCACCACCGATTGGTTTGCCAAAAAGCTTAGTCGTCCCTTCGTAGTCAAGAATATCATCTTTAATTTGAAATGAAATTCCTAAAAGACTCCCGAATTTTCTTGCTTCCTGCCTGAAGGTTTCGTTATCGGTCGAACTCAGTGCACCAATATAGCAACAGGTTTCGATAAGAGAGGCAGTTTTATCAGAAATCACCCTGAAGTATGTCTCTTCGTCAATATCAAGTTTCCGCGATTTTTCGAGTTGAAGCAACTCCCCTTCCGCCATCCGTTTTACAGTATCAGTTATTGTCTCGAGAAAATCATAATCCTTGGATGAAACCGAAAGCATCAAACCTTTGGAAAGAAGATAATCTCCCAGCAGAACCGAAGCTTTGTTTTTCCAGATGGCATTAATGGATGGAAATCCTCTCCTCTTGTCAGCCTGATCTACGACATCATCGTGTACAAGGGTTGCGGTATGCAACAATTCAACCATTGTGGCACCACGATAGGTTCTTTCATTGATACCACCACACAGGCTCGCAGTTAAAAGCACAAGGGTCGGTCTTATTTTCTTACCCTTTTGCTTTAAAATAAAGGAAGTGGCAAGATTGAGCAGTTTGACATTGGATTTCATCGACTCTTTGAAGTGTCTGTTAAATTCTGTCAAACCATCCTTGACCGGAGCCAAAACCTGATCCATTACCGGGAAGTTAAATTTTTCTTTGTTGCCCATTTGGATATGAGAATACTCGTTTCGTAAAGTAAAAAAAGCGGAACAGCCAGAATCAACATTGAAAACGGATCAGTTCCCGGTGATAAAAATGCTGCCAGAACCATCAGGATTATGATGGCATGTCTGCGATACTTGATCATGAACTCCGGCGAAAGTATTCCTATTCGTGTCAGGAGATAGGAAACAACCGGCAATTCGAATATCAATGAACTACCGATCAAGATGCTGAAAATCAGCGACATATATTCATCGAGCGCGAAAATATTCAGCACCTCTGCACTGCCAAAACCGGCAGCGAAACTTAAAGTCATCGGAATCATGACAAAGTATCCAAAAGCGGTGCCACCTAAAAAACAGAATGACGAGTAGAATGCTGCCCAAAGCAAAGCATTTTTCTCATGTTTGTGCAAAGCAGGCGCAATAAACTGCCACAGATGATAAAAACTGTAAGGTACCGTTACAATAAGTGCAACAATAAAACTTACCTCAAAGTTTAACATCAACTGACCAAAGGGCCTGATGTTTTGCAGCTTTATTGTTGAATTCCATGCCGGTGTCAACAATACAGTATTAATTACATCCTGCGCAAAACCAATTGAAATCAACCATATCGGAATTACCCCGGCGAATATTTTGAGGAGTCTGCTTCTTAGCTCTTCGAGATGATCCCAAAATGACATCTCCACTTCAGGTTCATCATTCTCTTCTCCCGATAACTGATCCGGAATTTCTTCAGCGATCATTTATTTCCCGAAAAACAGAGGAAAACCCGAGCAGAGCTCTTTTACATCATTTTTAATGCCTGCCAGAATCTCTTCATTTTCTGAATTAACGACTGCTTTGTCGATCAGCTCTGCGATTCTCACCATTTCATTTTCCTTCATTCCACGGGTTGTGGATGCAGGCGTTCCGACTCTTATTCCGCTGGTAACAAAAGGACTTCTCTGATCAAAAGGCACCATGTTTTTATTTACGGTAATCCCGGCTTTTCCGAGTGCAATTTCAGCAGCTTTTCCGCTGATATTTTTATTTGACAGGTCAACAAGCATCAAATGATTGTCGGTACCACCCGATATAATATGATAGTCCTTTTTAACGAGTTCCGCCGCAAGTTTTCTTGCATTCGCCCTCACCTGATGTACATAACCCGTAAAAGAGTCCTGTAAAGCTTCACCAAAAGCCACACCTTTAGCCATAATAATATGCATAAGGGGACCGCCCTGAATACCCGGCATTATCGTGCTGTCAATCAATTCTGACATCATTTTTAATCTTCCGGTTTTGGGAACCGATATTCCAAATGGATTTTCAAAATCCTTCCCCATCAATATTACTCCGCCTCTCGGACCACGAAGTGTTTTGTGGGTTGTGGAAGTCACAAAATGACAATGTTCGAGAGGGTTGTTCAACAGCCCTTTTGAAATCAGTCCTGCAGGATGTGCCATGTCGCAAAGGAGGAAAGCACCGACCTGGTCAGCTATTTCTCTGAATTTTTTATAATCCCAGTCTCTCGAATACGCACTGCCACCGGCAATAATCAATTTTGGTTTTTCCTGTTTTGCAAGCGACTCAATATTCTCATAATTCAGGAGGCCGGTCTCTTTGTCAAGTTCATACGCAACCGCCTGATAAATTTTGCCGGAGAAGTTGACAGGAGAACCGTGTGTCAGGTGACCACCATGAGCAAGACTCAGACCGAGAATCTTATCACCCGGCTTCAGGATCGTCATAAAAACACCCATATTCGCCTGAGATCCGCTGTGTGGCTGAACATTTACATACTCTGCACCAAAAAGTTTTTTTAGTCTTTCACGAGCAATATCTTCCGCCATATCAACATATTCGCATCCGCCATAGTATCGTTTTCCGGGGTACCCTTCCGCATATTTGTTGGTCAGAACGGATCCTGCCGCAGCAAGAACAGCCGGACTTACGATGTTTTCGGAAGCAATCAGTTCAAGTTTTTCTGTCTGTCTTCCCGTTTCGAGTTGCAAAACCTCGTACATTTCGGGATCATTTTTTAAAGAATCGTACATTATATAATCTCCGTTTATTGTATCTTTAACTTTTCTTCAATCCAAATATAACAACTTCCCATAATCTTTATATCATCACCCGACTTGAAGCCATTAGCCGTATACTCAGAGGTGTCGGGAAGATATTTTTCTATATCTTCAATTCTGTCTTTCAATTCTGTAAGCGTGGAATCATACCCGAGGGCATTAAGATATTTTTCATAGGCAAGTTGATAGACACACTTGTCATAAAACTCGAGTTTACCGCAGGTTCTGGCAGAGTTCTCATAAACCAGTCCTTCATAAAAAAGTGCTTTTCCCCACCCCTTCCCTGCCTCCGAAGCCTTCCTGAAATATTTAACAGCAGCCCCGTAGTTGTCTTTTTTCTCAAAAAGCACACCAATGTTGAAATAGTAGTCTTTAACGGACGGTTCCAGTTTTATCAGATTCAGATAGCCTGTTAATGTGCTTTCTTCATCTTTCAACTTATCTGCAGTGAAAGTGAAGCTTTTCCAGTATTTCAACTCATCCGGAAATTGTCGGGTCAGTTTCAGTAAATATGGAAAGGCATCTTTGTACTTTTCGTTCTCTATCAGTATCGAGACCAGAGCCCAGGTGTTGGAGGAACTTTCGGGTTTCAGTTCATGCAGTTTTAAACGCAGTTTTATCAGGTTTTCTTCTGATCCGGCGAGTTGACTTATCAGTTCACCCCATTTTACTTCATCCGGATATTTTTCGAGTAGATATGTACTCATATCCAGAATCGTGAGAATTGTCGTCGTATCTTTGATATCTGCCCGGGCAGCTTTTTCTGAAAGTCGTTGGACAATAAGGTCATCCTGTTTACCTGCAAGTTTTAGTGCGGCTTCGTAGAGCGGGTAAATATCCTTAAATCCCAGATCAAAGTATCTGTCGAGTAGAAATGCTTCAGAAACATAGTAAGGGAGTGAATTATCGGGATCGTTTGCCCTTGCGGACTTGAAAAAATCTCGAATAAATCCCGGCGTAATTAATTTTGTGGTGTCAGAAATGTTATGAAACAAAACTTCATTAAACTTAGGGTAGAACCAGGAATAATAGGGGGAAAAACCGGACTCCGACATCAACTCTTGACCAAGATAAAATGCTGAATCAAATTCACCTTTTACAACAAGATTCGAAAATGTGTTGTATTTCTGCGAAAGTGAGTCAGCATTCTTCCCGGAAAGAGAAAAGATGAAGACAAAGATTAACAGGCATGATCTAAGAACTGTGTTGATCACTACTGCTAATAGTCCGTTCTCAAAAACCATAATTCACCAATACTTAAACCAATTACGAAGTTAATCGTGTTATCTTTTATAACATTGGCAGCGTTTGATGAATTGAACGAGTATTGCAAACCGAGATCTATATAGTTTGCCGGTGAAAGTGGAAAGCTGATTCCAATTCCGGCGGACATTCTGTATGAACTCTCACCTGATAACAAATATGGAAGTTTTTCATAGCTGAGTCCAAGTCTGTAAGAAAGATTCTGTTCAAAAGTGTTAGACTTCGAATTTGGATTATATTCAAACCCGGCACTCACTTTAAAAGTATTTGTGAGAGATTGAGTACCCTGATTTGTCATGTAGTAGTCTGTCCATGACTGAGTCAGGTAGTCTGCAAATATTTTTGTCCGCGGATTAAATTTGATCGAAAAGCCGGCAAAGAAGCGGGATGGAATTGAGGACTCCATGTCACCTTTTAATGTGGTATCCTGGAACCCGAAATTGTTAACGGTATAGCTGCTGTAATCACCTTTAAGTGTAGCTTTGAGGCTGTACCCCGCAGATAATCTGATTTCGTCAAGCGCTTCAATCTTCATAAACCTGTTCAAATCTTCGGTAATAAGTCCAAAAGTTGCGCCAAATCCTTTAAAGTTCTGTTCCTTGGCAAAAATTCCATTCAGTACACCGTCAGAAAAGAATTTCACCGTTGAATTATACTCGTAGTGGCCCATATAAAAATCAGCAGTTCCGCCAATATTCAAACCAAACGGCAATCTGTATGATGAACCAAGGAATATTTTAGTTATTCCACCATCATAAAAATATTCTTCCCGGTAATTAACAGGTACGATGGAACCGGCACCTGTTACTGATCCGTCCCTCGACCCTTCGTAGCTCACATCTGAATACTTGGAAACACCAAATACAATACCTATTCCGTGCTCGTGGCTGACAGGTATCCCCATATTAAATCCGGGGAAATATGAACCGGCATAGTAGTTTTTGTTCTTCGAATCAGATACAAATGAAGCCTCAAGGACCTGCCCGAAATCGACTCTTGTCAAATTAAAACTTCCGAATGAAGCCGGATTAAATAAATTTATTCTGTCATCATCATAGTTTGCTGTACCAAGCTCTCCGAAAGAAAGACTTCTGGCGGTTGTCCCGTAAATCAGGGTGCCGGTTCCAAAGCGTGAATAGACCGTATTGACCTGAGCAAACGAGAAAGTCGTTAAAATTACAAGGGATACAAAAAGTTTTAATCTCATTTTATAACTAATCTATTTTTGAGTAAGTAATGATCAATTTTGGCTTTAATCCGGCTGCTGCTTTCGAACCCCGAAGGTAAAATGTTTCCAATCCTTCAATTGCGTTTGAAGTCTGAACAACAAATCCAAGATTTTTCTTAGTGGCGTAAATCTGTCTCACCAATGTTGTGAGGTTGCCTGTATATTTTCCACTTGAATAATAAAGATTAGCTGTGTAAAGCGAATTTTGAACAAATGTGCTGTCGTTGGTCAACTCATCAATAATTCCGATCAGGATACCGTTCAAAAGACTGTTTCCGATAAGTTTCTTTGAAGTATCAGCAGTGAGAACAAGTTCGGCATTATTAATAAAAACACGCTCAGGTAATTTTGCAAGATCGAAAAACAACCGTGATTTTATCGTTGTTCCACTCTGAACAACCATCTCATCTTGAGCAAGTGCCGGAGTGGCACCATCAACAACATGAGCATCGGAAAGTGTCCTGAATGAAATCGTGGTATCTTTGTTCGTAGCCAGATACTTGAATTTAAGTTCAATTTTAGGAGCATTTTCGCCGGTTGACGAGAATCCCTGAAATCCGGCAAGGTAAGGCGTCGGAGATTCGGCACGAAGCAAAAGTCCATTGTTTACAAAATTTATTGTATCGTAGCTGTTTTTCATCCACTGAAGGGCAATGTCATTTTTTACATTAAAATAGTAGAAAGAATCAGGAGCAGGTTTTGCAGAAAGAATATCCTGAGAGTAGTCGATGGTTGGCAGCGAGTCAAGTTTGACTTTTAAGGGATCCCAAGAGCCTGTTATCTTATACCCGTTAATCATCGGAACCGGGAAAGCCTGAAGGGTATCTCCAATTCCATAAACTTTCTTCAGAACAATACGGGCGGAGATAAGTGAAATGCTGTCTTTTTGGATCGCATTTTTCGTAGTCTCATCAAAATTCACATTAAACTGAAGCATGACACTCGATTTTACACCAAGAGCATTTCCAAGGAGAATAAAATTTGAAGCACCCAATGGAACAATTTTCCTGAACGATGCTGATGTCTGAGTCAAACTGTCTGTTTGTGAATCGAGTACTTTTACTTTCAGGAGGTCACTTCCCAAATCATCAACTCCAATTGGAGATGGTGAATCTGAACACCCTGCAAATATTACTGCAGCGACAAAAAGGGAAATAAATTTGATTTTCAACAAGCGGAAACTCCGGATTTTAATTTTATAATTAATTTTGCAGATTCATAAAGATTTGAACATGTAAACTTTGGCATTTTATTTTGTTCCTGCAAGACAGAAATATGCTCCCTGCCATTCCCGGTATTCACCAAAATGGAAGTTATACCGAAATTGTGTGCAGCAAGAATGTCTGCTTGAGAATCCCCCACCATAAATGATTTTTCCAAATCAATTTCATACTCACTCATCGCCTGCATAAAAAGTCCGGTTGCGGGCTTTCTGCAGTCACATTCTGAAGGAGGGCTGAATGATTCATGATGAGGACAGTAGAAGAAACGGTCAATGTGAACAGAATAATATTTTTCAAGAAGGTTATTTATTTTTTCATGGATTGAGACAACCTGATCATCAGTTATTAAACCCCTTGCTATTCCTGACTGATTGGAAACTACAAGAAGAGTGAAGCCCGCATCTTTCAGAAGTTTTAATGCGGCACCGGTACCCTCAATCAGTTTTACATCCCGGGGATCTTTTAGATAACCGGGATCATAGTTGATTGTGCCATCCCTGTCAAGAAACACTACCGGAACCGGCATCAACCCGCTAAAATGTTTTTATAGAGTTCAACATATTTTCTTGCGGAGAGCTGCCAACTGAAATCGGTTTTCATACCGTTTCTGATCAAAGTTATCAAATCTTCTTTCTTTTTGTAGAGAGCCATGGCTCTGTTAATCTGTTCCAGAAGTGCTGCGCCGCTGTAATTTTCAAACATCAATCCGGTGGGATTCGCATTTGAAGAGTTGAAATCGATTACAGTGTCAGATAATCCCCCCGTTTTTCTCACAATCGGAATTGTCCCGTAAAGCAGTGAATACATCTGATTCAGTCCACATGGTTCTGTTTTTGAGGGCATGAGGTAGAAGTCCGACCCTGCCTCAATCAGATGGGCAAGTTCGTCATTAAAGCCTAAATAACAAGCAAATTTGGAAGGATATTTCTTGGCATATTCATCAAATTTATTGACATATTTCATTTCACCTGTTCCCAAAAGAACAATCTGAAGATTCAGTTTCAGCAGATCGGGCAAGCACTGCTCAATAAGATCGATTCCCTTGTAGTCATAAAGCCGCGAAATTATGCTGAAAACCGGCACACTGTTGTCGTAAACCAGTCCAAACCGCTCAACAAGGTTTTTCTTGTTCACATACTTGTTATCTATACTTCGGATATCGTAATTTTTAACAATAAGCTTATCTGTCGCGGGATTCCAGACCTTTTTATCAACACCATTTATGATTCCACTAAAGGCTTCCGCCTTGTTTTTTAGAATCTCGTCGAGACCGTTGCTTAGTTCGGGTGAAGACAACAAATCATTTCTGTAACCGGGACTGACAGTATTAATGTGATCCGAAAAAATGATTCCGGCTTTCAGGAAGTTTACTTTGTCCTTGTGAATGATATAGTTATCATTGTTAAAATCCTGAGACAGACCGGTTTTGTTGAAAGATTCGATAGGAAACTCACCACCATATTCAAAATTGTGTATCGTGGTTACAGCTTTGCACTTTTTAAAATAATCGTCTTCTTTGTAGATTGTTTTCAGGAAGGCCGGTACAAGAGCCGTCTGCCAGTCGTTTGCATGAATTATATCAGGAGCCCATCCCAGTTTCTTGACGAGTTCAAAGATTCCTCTTGCAAAAAGGACAAACCTCTCATCATTGTCAGGATATGGCAATCCCGTGAGCATATCGATGTATAAGCTCTTACGGTTTCCGAAGTACTCATCATTATCAAGAAAGTAAACCTGAACACGATTTTTCATGTTTGGAAGAAAGGATGACTTGACCGAAAAGATGACATCTTTCTCACCAAGCCTGACACTAAAATCTTTCAAACGCACAACATCATGTATCTTGAATTTGCGTGTGTCTATGGCACCATATCTGGGCATAACTATCCTGATCTCGTGACCAAGTTCAGCTAATTCTTGTGGTAATGAGGCGGAAACATCTGCCAACCCACCTGTTTTTACAAACGGGAAGAGTTCAGATGTGATAAAAAGGATTTTGTATTTTTTTCCTGAAGCCATTCTTCAAAAAAATTATTGATTACAAAAATACATAAAAAAAAGGAATTTTCTTTCATTTACCTTTACTTATTTCCAAATATCCCTTATATTTATTGTTTGTTTATTTCGAAACCAACAGATCAAATTGATGTACTTAAAAATTAGCCTGATTCTTCTTACGGTTGTCTCCGTTTCAGCTTTTGGGCAGGAACAGGATATTCAGCTATCCTTCCCCGGTGACTCAACAATGATTGTCTCCAAACCCTGGTATTCCTACCAGGATTCAAAATTGTCCGACCATATCGTCAAATTCTATACAGACGGCTTTAAGGTTTCCCTCGGAAGTGTTCAGACTGAATCAGAGGCTCTCATGATTAAAAGAGAGTTGAGTTACAAGATCGGAATCGATCTCCTATACATCTATAAGGAGAAAGATAAATACCTCCTTAGACTTGGAGATTTCACGGATAACGGTGCCGCGCGCCTGATGATGTTTCAATTAATTCAGATGGGCTACACCAAAGCTAAAGTAATTCCGGACAAAGTTTACAGTTTTTAGTAAATGTATAAACGAATAATTGACCCCGCTTTTATACTGACCCTCGATACCAAGGGCTCCGGTAAAAAACCCGGACAGACCGCCTCTGACAATCGTATCCTCGAAGGTTTTGATGTTCTGATCCAGGATGATAAAATTCTCGATTTCATCCCTTCCGGTTCACAATTTGCTTCCCCCCATAAAAAAGTTGATGCCAGAGGGCGAATAGTTCTGCCGGGATTTGTGGAATGTCATACACACTCCCTCTTCACCGGTGACCGCTCCGCTGAATTTAAAATGAAACTGCAGGGAAAGTCGTATGATGAAATAGCGGCTGCAGGCGGTGGCATTGCAAGCACCATGAAAGCAGTAAGGGCAGCCAGCACTTCTGAATTGCTTCCGTTACTCCTGAAAAGAATAGATCTTTTTATTTCACAGGGAGTCACAACTCTTGAAATTAAAAGCGGTTACGGACTTGACTTCGAATCAGAACTTAAAATGCTCAGAGTCATCAAACAAGCGGCAAGCCTCCGAAATGTAGGAATCATCCCCTGCTTCCTTGGAGCCCACACTGTTCCACCCGAATTCAGGAACAACAGGAATGGTTATATCGAGATTCTGCTTCATCAGCTATTGCCGAAAATCAAAGAAGAAAACCTTTCCAACAGGTGTGATGCATTTTGCGAAGCCTCGGCTTTTTCCCCGGATGAAGTGGAAACAATATTTTCGAGAGCCAAAGATTTGGGTTTTACACTAACTCTCCACACAGAACAATTTAACAATATCGGCGGGCTCGAGCTGGCAGTTTCAATGAATGCCCTTAGTGTCGATCATTTGGAGGTATTGAAAGACGGGCAAATTCCCGTTATCGCAAATTCAAACACGGTCGCAGTTCTGCTTCCGGGTGTGTCCTACACACTTGACTATGATTACGCTCCTGCAAGAAAATTGTTGGACTCCGGAGCAACAGTGGCTCTGGCTACAGATTATAACCCGGGCACATCGAATATCAATAACATCTTCCTTATTATGTCGCTCGCTGCCAGAAAATTGAAAATGTCGTTTGAAGAAATTATCTCTGCATACACAATCAATTCCGCTGCTGCACTCGGAATTTCTGATGAGACGGGGAGCCTCGAGCCCGGTAAAAAGGCAGATATTGCGATATTGAATCTTTCCTCCCCGGATCAGATAATTTATAATACAGCCCAAAACTTCGATGGAACAACCATTCGTTCCGGAAAAATTGTTTACAATAAACCTAACTAATTGAGATTCGACTATGAAAATTAAATTTAATTTACTCACCATTATTGCCCTCTTATTGTCATTCAGCATTTCTGCTCAGGTACTTACGGGCATAGAAGTTCTTGAAAAAAGGAATTTTGACCTGCTGAAAGGGAAAAAAGTTGGTTTGATCACCAATCCGACCGGTGTGAATTCAAAACTGGAAACAACCATCGATATTCTTTCCAAAGCCGAAGGTGTGAAACTGGTTGCACTCTTTGGACCCGAACACGGTGTCAGAGGTGACTTCTCAGCCGGTGACAAAGTGGATACCTATACAGACCCAAAAACTGACCTCCCCGTTTATTCACTGTATGGAAAAACGAGAAAGCCAACCAAGGAGATGTTAAAAGGGATTGATGTTCTGGTTTTTGATATTCAGGATATCGGTTCAAGGTCTTACACCTACATTTCAACCATGGGACTTGCAATGGAAGCCGCTGCTGAATTCAAAGTAAAATTTGTGGTGCTCGACCGTCCCAATCCGATGGGAGGACTTAAAATCGAGGGAAATATTGCAGAAGAAGGTTACATTTCATTTGTTAGCCAGTTTAAAATCCCCTATGCTCATGCGATGACTGTTGGAGAACTTGCAAAATTTTTGAATGAAGAAGGTCACCTGAAAGGTGGTAAAAAGTGTGACCTCGAAGTGGTACCGATGGAAGGATGGAAAAGAGAGATGACTTTCGACAAAACAGGCTTGCCATGGGTGCTTACATCACCACATATTCCATATAAAGAATCAGCGATTTTTTACACGACATCCGGAATTATGGGTGAACTTGGTGTAATTTCGGAAGGCGTCGGTTACACTCTCCCCTTTCAGATGTTTGGCGCTGAATGGATTGATGAGCTCGAACTGGCAGATAAACTCAATTCAAAAAATATCCCCGGAGTTATTTTCAGACCGCTTAAATTCAAGCCATACTACGGCAGTGCGAAGGGAAAAAACCTTGGTGGCGTACAACTCTTCATCACAGATTATTCGAAAGTGAATCTCATGTCGATTCAGTTCCTTGTAATGGAAGCAAACAACGAATTGTATCCCGACAAAAACCCGTTCAAACTTGCAAAGAAAGACCGTCTGGATATGTTCGACAAAGTATGCGGATCAAAAAATGTGCGGGAGAAATTCTCAAAGAGAATGAAATATGATGATGTGAAGGACTACTTAAACAAGGATGTGGAAAGTTTCAGGAAGCTCTCTTCAAAATATTATCTTTACAACTAAGAGAGAATAATCTCAGTCCACATTCCACTTGAAGTCGAATGTGACCCATCTGGGAATCAGTTCAATTACTAAAGGGTGGACGAAGAATTTTGCGGAATGCTCGAAGGGAAAGAGCGATCCGGAGAAATATTCTTTGTCTCCCCTTTTATCTTCAAACAACCTCAGGTTATACTTTCCCGGCAGTAAATCAACGAACTCAAACTTCCCGTCAGACTGTAAACCGGTTTTGTAAACCCTGTCGCCCTGTTCGACATCGCTCAACTCAACAATATATTTACCGGTCATTCCTTTAATGGTTCCTGAGAGTCCTGTAAAATTGATGCTGTTATAGGTGGTAAATTTCGACTGAAGCAGTGTATCCTTCGTGTTTCCTGCGGCATCTGTCAGTTCAGCAGTGTTTACCTTGAGGAAATACTCCGAGAGTGGTTCAAGTTTTTGATCGACTTTTACTTTATAAATCGCATCATCGACTCTGGTAACTTTGGTTTTTACATTTTTTTTTGATGTGTCTGAGACCGTTAATGCCGATGTCATTTTTGCCGGGTTTACACCATCATCCAGTTTAAGTGTAAATTCCGGAAATTCAGGTATGATGTTGTTCAGATCGACGGGCTCTATTTGTGAGATTGAAACCGGAACAGTGTCCCTCTTGTCAGAAACCGGCACTTCCATCCTTATCTTTGAAGATGCATTTCCAAACATATCTTTTACTCCGGTGATTTCAATGGAAAGGGATGATTCCTTTTTGACATTTCCGGTAACTGAAATCACTGCTTCACTTTTTTTTCCGCCCGGAGAGTAGACATATAATGGTTTTAGCGTTCCATCTGAAGCAGAATCGATAAATGAAATGTTAGCGGTTTCCATTGATGATATGGCAATGTCTTCATTAAAACTGAGCAAAACATGGTTACGATCTGTCATAACAGATTTTTGCAGTACAGGGGGAATCGTATCAAATTTTGTCATGAAAAAATTCAATCTTTCCCTTAGGGTATCATTCTGAGAAAGGGTGACATCCTTGTTGTAAATTCCAATCCTGTCGCTGTTGAGATTGTAAATTAAATCACCAAAGGAATTTCCAACTGCAAAAAACCTGAAATTTCCCTTTGGCAAACCTGATAAGCGGAATTCACCTGTTGAACCGACCTGAGTAACGAAATCAGGTTTTCTTTTTAAAATGGAGTCACCGGGGGTACCGAGAAGGTAGGCAAAAACAAAAATTTTATTGGGATCTTTATCGTAAATTTTGCCGAAGACTGTTGCTTTATCTATTACATCTCCGGTTGAGAAAATATACGAATATGCACCGGCCATGTTGTTATTGTTGTTCAAATCGGTTACACTTGTACCGATTGTTATGTTATAGGTAATGTCAGGTTTCAATTCTTCATTAAACTTGAGTATTGCTGTTTTCCCAGACCATTTGACATCAAAACCTTTTTCGAGAGATGGCGAAACGAAGATTGCATCTTTAAAGGTTCGCTTATCCACATATTCAGAAAATGTAAATTCGATTTCCTTATAGTTAAACCTTCTCTGACCATTTTCAGGCGACACGCTTACAATTTGTGGAGGGGTTCTGTCAACATCACCACCACCGGGCGCCTGCATGTTAGCACATCCGGAAAGAAATGCCATCAAAACAACTATTGAGTAATCTTTAACGAGTCGAGCCATTGATGGTATTCTTTTGCATATTTTTTGTGTTCTTCATAAGTTTTGGAGAAGATGTGTCTCCCCTCTTTACCCGCAACGAAAAAGAGAAAATCGTGTTTCTCGGGGTAAACAGCCGCAAGAATTGCTTCTTTTGAAGGATTGCCTATCGGACCCGGTGGCAATCCGGCATATTTATAAGTGTTATAGGGGGAATCTATCTTCAGGTCTTTTCCCGTGATCCGGTTTTTTGATTCCGGAAGAGCATATTGCACTGTCGGATCAGCCTGAAGTTTCATGTTTTTTTTAAGACGGTTATGATAAACACCGGATACTCGTGGCATTTCATCCGCATATTTGGATTCCCTGCTGATAATGGATGCCAAAATGATAATCTCTTTTTTCGAGAGGTCACCTTTGTTGATATCCTCCATCACTGCGGGAGTAAAGATTTTTTCCTGAAGTTCGAACAGCTTTTCAAAAATCTCGCGGGCTGAAGATATCCTGTAAACCTCGATTGTGCCGGCGAAGAGCCAACCCTCAAAATTGTTTGCATCGATCCCTTTGCTTCTTACCAGTGCGGAATCCTTTACCAAAATTGCGAGAGAATCAGCAGCCTCCAGTTTAAGCTGTTTTGCCCTGTTAACTATTCCATTTATGGTGATTCCGGAATAGAGTTCGAGTGAAACCGGTTTTTCATAATCATTGGATGCAAACATCGACATTAAATCTGTATAGCTTATCTCTTTTGGAATTGTGTAGAGACCGGCTTTCATTTTTTTGTCGGCACCAAGAAGAAAAGCTGTAATTTTTGCCAGGGTTTTGTTCCCGACTATTCCTTCTTTTTCGAGGTCATCCAAAACCTTATTGAATGAGGTTCCTTCTCTGACGATATACTTGATACTTTCATCACCCGAGGAAAACGGCATGAAAAACAAGTAAACAAGAAGGAGCAAACCGGCAAGAAAGGTTACAAGAACAACGATGAACTGCTTTTTACTCAGCAAATTTGATAACTTTATCTTCTTCTCTTCCATCGATTAAATCTTTTGAATGAAAAATATTAAGTGAAAAGATATTTTGATTGAAACGATGGAAACGGTTCAGAGTCATTCGAAAATCTTTCACCAGCTTCATAAATCGATTTTCCACGCCAGGCAATCATTGCAGCATTATCTCCGCAGTATTCAAACGCAGGAATAACTGCCGGAATTCCATATTTGACACCCAGATTTTCGACTGCTTCTCTGATTACCGAATTTGCCGCTACACCACCATTCAAACTTAGTGATGCAGGTTTGAACTCCAGAATTGCTTTTTCCATGTTTTTACTTAGTGCCCTTACTACAGAATCCTGAAATCCAAAAGCAATTTCATTCAAATCTTCCTGAGGTATATTTCCTTCCGGGAAGTGTTTCTGGACATATCTTAAGACTGAAGTTTTGAGTCCGCTGAATGAAAAATGCAACGGTTGTTTGAGCTGAGAAACGGGAAATACAATATCCTTTTTCACAGCAAGTTGAGCCGCCTGTTGTATTTTTGGTCCACCGGGGTATCCCAGACCTGTCATCTTCGCAACTTTATCAAATGCCTCACCTGCTGCATCATCCACAGTAGCACCAAGAAACCGGATTTTTGTATCTGACTCAACGAGTGTCAGCATTGTGTGACCGCCCGAGACTGTCAGAACCAGGAGTGGAAATACAGGTTTCGGGTTCATAAGAAATCCGGAATAAATATGGCCTTCTATGTGATTAACCGGAACAAATGGTTTGTTGATAGACCAGGCGAAGTGTTTGGCAAAAGTGAAACCGACAAGCAGCGCACCGATCAATCCGGGACCCGCAGTGGCAGTAACGAGGTCAATTTCAGCAGGTTTGATTCCTGCTTTGGCAATCGCTTCTCTGGTCAGAGGTACAATTTGCTCAAGATGTGCCCTGCTGGACAATTCCGGTACAACACCTCCGTATAATTTATGAAAATGTTGCGATGAGATAAGATTCACACGTACCTCATCGCCTTTCAATATTGCGACCGAAGTCTCGTCACATGAGGATTCTATGCCTAAAACGATCATTTTCCAAACTTAAAAATATTTGCAAATATCTGACCCGCTACATTCGGATTTTCTTTAAGTCTTCTTATCGAATATTTATACCAGTCTTTGCCAAAAGGAACATATATTCTCACTTTGTGGCCCTCTTTCACTATTTTGTCTCTCAGGTCTTCCTTTACACCGAGAAGCATCTGAAATTCCATCAGGTTTCCGGGGACGACCATCTCTTTTTTCAATCGCAAAGCTTCATTGACGAGATAGTCATCGTGAGTTGCAATACCAACATATGCCTTGTCTTTCATCATTTGCTCGAGGCAACGGACATAACTGTCCCTGACAGACTGACGGTCTTTGAATGCAATTTCTGCAGGCTCGATATAGATTCCTTTGCATAACCTGTAGTTGCTGTTTATCTTGTTCAGTTCCACAACATCATTATAAGTTCTCTTTAGATAAGACTGAAGAACTATGCCGACATTGTCGAATTCTTCCCTTAGCCGCTTGAAAACGGTTATGGTTTTATCGGTGCATGAAGAATCTTCCATATCTATCCTGACAAAATTGCCGTATTCTTTAGCTTTTGCCACGATCTCTTTGATCTGCTGGTAGGCAAATTCAAGATCAATATTTAATCCGAGCTGGGTTGGTTTTATTGAAAGATTTGAATTGAGTTCATTTTGTTTAATGGTATTCAAGACGGCGAGACACTCGGATTTTGCAAGAATTACCTCTTCTTTTGTGGTAATGGATTCGCCAAGCACATCCATGGTGGCAAGAATCCCTTTTTTATTCAATTCTTTGACAAGATTTACGGCATCCTGCAGTCTTTCACCGGCTATGTATCGTTTAGCAAAGAAGTAAACCACGCTTTTTGGCAGTATTTTAACGACCGAGACGATTATTTTATTTAGCAACAACATCATAACAACAAAAATCTCCTAATTTAACATTCTAAATTATGAAGTAAAAAACGATCATACAAAAAGATAAAAATGATATCATTGAATAAAATATGGAAAAGATAAGATTTCATTCAATTTATCATTTTCAATTAAATCGACAAATTTCTGAAGTTTGTCGATAAATTCTTGTTCTGTCTGATCGTTGACTATGACAAAATGGGATAATCTGATTTTTTCATCTTCACTTATCTGATTAGCCATCCTGTCACTCACATCTTTTTCAGAAAGTCTGCCCCTTGCCACAGCTCTTTTTAGCCTGAGATCCCTGTCAGCCGTTATCAAGAGAATATAATCAAATCTGTCGGTCATTCCCGATTCAAACACCAAAGCGGCTTCATAAAACACCACATCATCATATTCCAGTGCCATCGTCATCAGTTCTGCTGATCTTGCGATCACAGCAGGATGTACAATTGCATTGAGTTTTTTTATTTCTTCGGGGAATGAAAAGACACGGGAGGCGAGATATTCTTTATTGAGTCTGCCATCGAGATAGGATTCCGCTCCAAACTCTTTGACGATTTGTGATTTTATTTCAGGATTACGAATCATCAATTGCGTTGCGAGGATATCAGCATAAAACACCGGATATCCAAGCGACCTGAAATAGTTGGTTGCGAAGGTTTTACCGGAGGCTATACCTCCGGTAACTCCAATTCTTGTTTTTTTATTTTGCGATTGCAAATTTTCTTACTTCACGAATAACGGTGACCTTAATCTGACCAGGATATTCCATGTCGGACTCAATCTTTTGAGCTATATCAAACGCGAGTTTATCGGCATATATATCATCAATCCTTTCGTGTTCCACCACTACCCGTACTTCCCTGCCTGCCTGAATCGCATAGGTTTTTGCCACACCTTCGAACGATTTGGCTATGGTTTCCAGGGTTTCAAGTCGCTTTGCATAACCTTCTATAGGTTCTCTTCTGGCACCGGGTCGGGCACCGGAAATGGCATCTGCCGACTGAACAAGTGCAGCAATAGGGTGCTCCATCTCTATATCATCATGATGTGCACCGACTGCATTGCAAACGATTGGATTCTCACGGTATTTCTTGGTAAGTTCGTAACCGATAAGAGCGTGTGGTCCTTCGATTTCCTTGTCGAGTACCTTTCCGATATCGTGGAGAAGTCCGGATCTTTTGGCGAGCATGACATCCAATCCCAGTTCAGCAGCCATTATTCCGGTAAGATAAGCAACTTCAACGCTGTGCTCGAGAATGTTCTGACCATAGGAGGATCTGTATTTCATACGGCCTATAAGTTTAACTAGCTCATTATGCATTCCGTGAAGTCCAAGCTGTAACACCGTGTTTTCACCGATCTTATATATCTCTTCTTCGAGTTCTATTCTGACTTTTTCGACCACTTCTTCGATTCTTGCGGGTTGTATTCTGCCATCGGCAATCAGTCTTTCAAGTGATACCCTTGCGACTTCCCTTCTAAACGGATCGAAAGATGAGAGTATAACCGCTTCCGGAGTGTCATCAACAATTACATCAACACCGGTTGCAGCTTCAAATGCCCGGATATTCCGACCTTCCTTGCCGATAATTCTTCCCTTGATCTCGTCGCTCTGGATATTCAATACAGACACAGTGGTTTCCACCGCATAATCGGCAGCGGTTCTCTGAATTGCCTGAACCACCACTTTCTGAGCTTCTTTCTTGGCTTCCGATTTCGCTTTTTCGTAGATATCTTTGATCAGCTTCTGCGATTCCATCTTGGCATCCTGTACCATGTTTTCCAGTAACATGGTTTTGGCTTCGTCAGCGGTAAGATTTGCTATTCTCTCGAGCCTGTTATTTTGCTCAGTCTCAAGAAGTTCAAGCTCTTCTTCCTTCTGCTTTATGGATCGCTGTTTGTCACTGATTGACTGTTCAAGCCGCTTAAAATCGTTTTCCTTTACTCGAACAAGCTCAATCTTTCTGTCGATTTCATCCTCACGACGCGAAAGCTGTTTCTCCATGCTTTGGAGATTCTGTCTTTTAGAGTTAAAGTCGTTGTCAAACTCCACTTTTTTCTTATACCACTCATCTTTTACTTCGAGAAGTTTTTCTCTTTTGAGATTATTGGCTTCTTTCTCGGCATCCTTAAGTAGTTGAGTGGCTCTCTCTTCTGCATTGGAAACTATATGTCTGGCTTTTTCCTCTGCGAGTTCGACGATCTCTTTCCCTTTGTCTTCGGCTGCAGCGATGCTTTTCTTCCCGAACCGGTTGTTTATATACCAGCCCAAATAGAAAAAGATCGAAACCGCTGCCAAAAGCATCGGAATTATAATTACTAAATCATCCATTATCTGTATCCTAAGTTAAAAATAAATCCGTCTTGGCCGGCAATGTCAGTCAAGGAAAAGAACCCTTTAACGACATATTGGGTAACGACCCTGAGCTTTTTGCTTCCACTGCCACACGGATGTGGTTCCGACAAGTCGGAATGAGGCCTGCAATACGCCTTTGGAGTCCGAGTCCCATGATTTTTACATATGGTTCTTTTTATGTGTGTCATCAACCGGCCGGACGGAAAAACTTATGACGGACTGTGAAGAGAGCGGGATTCTAAGAGGAGTTTTAAACCTTTTATTTTATCTGAAGCTTTAGAGGTAAATTCTTTACTTTTTTCTCTCTCTATAAAGAGATCATACGCAATGTTCAGGGCAGCAATAACTGCTACAGTTTGCATCGGCTGATTGGGCAATTCCTGCCTCGTTTCTTCCATTATTTGATCTACATATTTTGCAAGATCTTTGGCAAGATCCTCATTATCTACTAATAGAGAGTATTCTTTATCAAAAATTTTAATCTTCAGCTTCTTTTTTTCGCTCATCAGGGTGTCCGCTGTACCAATATCTATAAGTTGATCAGATGCTTGTTGATCTTAAGAATCAGATCATTTATTTTTTGTACCAAAATTTCCTTTTCGTGGTCACTCATCTCTTGAAATAATGAAAGATGAGTAGCAAAAGTTCCACTTTTAAGTGTATCACTTTCCTTCTCAAGTTCGGCGATATGTTTTCTAAGATTTTTATTCTCTTCGAGCACCTTGGTCAGTCGTGATTCAAGTGCATTTCTCTCCTCAACAGCCCGGTTATGGTCTGTAATTAGAGCTTTCACAAGATTTTGTAAAGAATCCAGATCGCTGAATAAAACATCAATTTTGGTCAGATCACTCAATCAGTTTCCTCGTAAAACTGCGTTGAAATGTTTTGTTATTTTTTGTATTAACCCGGAAAACTCCTTTTCCACTTCCTCTTCGGTAAGAGTTCTGTCATTCTCAAAAAATTCAAGAGTAAATGCAAGACTTCTCTTTCCCTCACCAATTACCGATTCATTCTCGTACTGGTCGAAAAGGTCCACTTTTTTAAGAAGTGAAGAAGAATTTTTCCTGATGAATTGAGAAATTTCACCGTATTTGATATTCGAATCAAAAATGAATGCAAAATCTCTGATGATTTTCGGATATTTCAGAAGTGGTGAATACTTCTTAACCTTATCCGTATTTCTTTTAATGCAATTTACGAATAATTCAGCACAATACACAACTTGTCCGATATCAAATTTTGAACAAAATTGATCTGATACCTTTCCAAGTACCCCAAGTTTCTCTTCGCCGGCGAAAACTTCGATCGAATACTCAAAAATCCCCTTCTCTTCGTTGTTATAGACATGACCTAAAGGACTTGTGTTCATGAATGATTCGAGGAGTGACTTGAAGTAACCCTTCAGATCATAGAAGTCGAAGTAGCGCTCACTGCTGTTCCAGGTTTTTTGAGTTGCCCGTCCGGTAAGCAGAAATGTAACCATCCTGTCTTCAACAAAATCATCGAAGGAATTTATTACTTCCCCTTTTTTGTTGAAGGTATGCCCTGTCTCAAAAAGCATCAGATCTTTTTCACCAACATTCAGATTATTTCTGACAGTATACAGAGCACCCGGTATAAGAGAACTTCTTAAGACTGCCATTTCTGCATTTAGAGGATTTAACACCGGGACAGGATTTCCGGTTTCGGCAGCAATTTCGTTCGGTTGAAGTGAATTGTTCATTATTTCATTAAATCCAAAACCTGACAGGATTCCCCGGATTGTATCCAATAACTCCAGATCATCAACTGTGGATTCCAATGGAGATGTAATCCGGTGTACAGTTGGAATATTGTCATAACCGTGAATTCTTGCCACCTCTTCAATCAAATCAATTTCGCGGTCGATATCCGGTCTGAAACCGGGCACATTTACCGTAACTTTGGATTCGTTAACCGAGACAACCTCAAGGTCAAGATTCTTCAGAATTTGGACAACTTTGTCGTCAGGGACATGATAACCGAGTATTCTTTCAATTTGTGCAAATCTTAATTCAACTTTTAGCGGTTTGAGCTGCTCGGAAACAATATCAATCTCACCGGAAAGAATTTTTCCACCTGCGAATCTGGACATCAACTCTGCCGCTCTGGTTGCAGCATAGAGTGTACCTTCGTGATTTGTACCTCTCTCAAACCTGTATGAAGCCTCTGTGGAAAGCCCCAGATATTTTGCCGATTTTCTCACACTCGTAGGATGGAAATATGCACTTTCGAGCAGAATATTGGTAGTATTCTCGCTCACCTCGGAGTTTTCCCCACCCATAACTCCGGCAATTGCCACTTCCTTCTCGCCGTCACAAATCATCAGAACCGACTCCTTCAGAGTTCTCTCAACAGAATCAAGGGTTTTGAATTTCGAATTTTCAACAGCTTTTTTAACGACAATCTTCCTGCCGCTTAGATTATCAAGATCAAATGCATGCAATGGTTGACCGAGTTCGAGCATTATATAATTTGTAATATCCACAATATTATTAATGGGACGCATTCCGGCCATCTTTAATCTGTTCTTCATCCAAACAGGTGAATCGCCAACTTTGCAGTTTTTTATGACTACCGCTGAATATCTCGGACAATTGATCTCATCTTCCACAATCACATTTGCGACATCCCAAATCCGTTCTGTGTCTCTTGTTACAGTTACAGTTTTTTTCTTCAGGGGTTTGTTAAAAAGAGCTGCCAAATCTCTTGCAACGCCGGTATGGCTTAGTGCGTCAGGACGATTTGGAGTAATTCCAATTTCGAATACAACATCATCATATCCGATAGCCTTGGCAAGAGGTGTACCCGGAACTGAATCTTCAGGAAGCACCATGATGCCGGAATGATCGTTGGAAAGACCAAGTTCAGCTTCTGAACAAATCATTCCCTGCGATAACTGTCCACGAAGTTTAGTCGATTTGATTATAAAATCAGCATCAGGTATTTTGGCTCCTTCTATTGCCAAAGGTACTTTCTGCCCTGCGGCAACATTTGGAGCACCACAGACGATCTGAAGTGTTTCCGTTCCTGTGTTTACCTTACATACAGAGAGTTTATCGGCATTCGGGTGTTTGGTTTTTTCCAGAACTTCTGCCACGATAAACTTATCATAAACGAGATTGTAGTCGGTTACACTTTCCACTTCCAAACCGGCCATTGTCAGTTCATATGCCAGCTTGTCAACACTGATTTCCGAGAGGTCGATAAATTCATTCAACCAGCTTAAAACTATTTTCACTTTTTCACCATCTAAAATTGTTTCAAGAATCTGACATCATTTTCGTAAAGAAGACGAATGTCATTGATATCATGCTTTAACATTGAAATTCTTTCTATTCCCATACCAAAGGCATAGCCGGTAACTTTTTCTGGGTCATAACCGACATATTTGAACACATTCGGATCAACCATTCCGCATCCAAGTATCTCGAGCCAGCCACTGTGCTTACAAACCCGGCATCCTTTGCCACCACAGATAAAACAGGTAATATCCATCTCGGCACTTGGTTCGGTAAACGGGAAAAAACTTGGTCTGAATTTATATTGAACACTGCTGCCGTAATATTCCCGTGCGAAATGAACGAGTGTCCCCTTCAATTCTGCAAATGTCACCTTTTCGTCAATGTAGATGCCATCAACCTGGTGAAACATACAGTAGCTTCTGGCATTAATTGCCTCATTTCTGTATACTCTGCCTGGCATTATTGCACGGATGGGAGGCTGCTGATTTTCCATGATTCTCACTTGAACCGGAGTAGTGTGGGTCCTGAGAACAAAATCCTTGTTGATGAAAAATGTATCCTGCATGTCTCTTGCCGGGTGGTCTGCCGGAAAGTTCAAAGCTTCGAAATTGTTTTTATCCGATTCAATTTCAGGACCCGTAATAACAGAAAATCCAATTTTCTTGAAAATGGAAATAATTTCCATCATTGTCTCAGCGACAAGGTGACCTGAACCTGCTTTGGTTTGCCGTCCTGGAAGTGTCAAATCGATTTTTGGCGCATTCAATTTTGCAGCCTTTTCGATTGTTTCTTTTAGATCATCGTACTTTGACTGCAGCTCCTGGCGGAGGAAGTTCAATTCCTTCCCCAATACTCTTTTTTCTTCAGGAGTTACGGTTTTAAATTCTTCGAAGAGAACCGATACAAGTCCGTTTCTCCCGAGATATTTGATCCTTAAATCTTCAAGATCTTTGGGAGTTTTAACATGCAAAATATCGGAGGCATATTGCGTTTTGGCATCATTTATCTTGTTTAACATCTGCTGACACTTTAAGTTTAAATAAAAAAACCCTCTTAATCGGATAATTTCCGAGAAAGAGGGTGTAAAACATTTAATTTAAGTTAGCTTTTAACCAGATTCGCCAGTTCTGCGAAAACCTGCGGATTTTCAGCAGCAAGATTAGCGAGAACTTTACGATTGATTGCTACACCTTTTTTGCTCAAACCGGAAATAAAAGTAGAATAATTCAATCCGTGCATTCTTGCACCGGCGTTTATTCTTGCGATCCAGAGTCTTCTGTATTCGCGTTTCTTTAATTTTCTGCCCACATAAGCGTGTGTTAAACCTTTTTCAACATGGTTTTTGGCAATAGTGTAAACATTTTTTCTGGAACCCCAGTAACCTTTTGCAAGTTTGAGGATCTTTTTTCTTCTGTGGTGTGAAGCTACATTATTTTGTGACCTTGGCATATTATTTCATCCTTCCTATTGCAACATTCTTTTAATCTTCGGAGCATCTGCGTCGGTAACCATTGTACCTTTTCTAAGATGTCTCTTCCGTTTTGTTGTTTTGGAAGTAAGAATATGGCTTCTGTAAGCTTTCTTACGCTTGAAACCGCCTGATGCAGTCTCTTTGAAGGTCTTCCGCGCTCCGCGGTTGGTTTTCATTTTTGGCATTGCTGTCCCGAATTTATTTCTTTTTGGATTTGTTTTTTACCGGTACAACGATAACATTCATATTTCGTCCCTCCAATTTAATTGGAGATTCTACTTTAGCGATTTCTGCAATTCTTTCAACAAACTTGTTCAACAATGTCTCTCCAAGCTGTGTATAAGCCATTTCGCGACCTTTGAACATTACTGACACCTTAACTTTGTTTCCTTCTTCAAGGAAGTTAATTGCATGCTTTGTCTTGAACTCGAAATCGTGAGAATCGGTATTCGGATGGAACCTTATCTCTTTGAGTATCTGTACCACTTGATTTTTTCGCTGGGTTTTCTCCCGTTTTTGCTTCTCGTATTTAAACTTGCCGAAATTGATTATTTTACAAACCGGGGGGTCTGCTTTTGGAGCTATCTCAACGAGATCCAGCTCTTTACTTCTTGCAACGGCTATCGCCGCTTTTGTTTCCATAACCCCTAATTGCCCGCCGTCTGAATCTATTACCCGAACCTGAGGAACACGAATCTCCTCGTTAATCCTTACGGAATCTTTTGGTTCTTTGGAATTTGAATTGTTATCTTGTATCAAATTTTAAATGATACCTTTCAAAAGTTGTAAAATAATCACTGCATAACAAAACCGGAATAAACCGGTTTTTGTGGGTTCTACAGGAGTCGAACCTGTGACCTTCTGTACGTCAAACAGACGCTCTAGCCAACTGAGCTAAGAACCCGTTTTAACTCCCTCTCAAATTTATGGTACCGAGAGCCGGGGTCGAACCGGCACGGGAGAAACTCCCACAGGATTTTAAGTCCTGTGCGTCTACCAATTCCGCCATCCCGGCACACAAAAATTTAGATTACAAATATACCTTTTTCTAAAAAAATAACCAAATACTTCTTTTATTTCTTTAGTTCAGGTTTTATGGGTGTAAACTTGATTTCCCGGGACTCAACAATTCGCCAGCCGCCATCAATTTTTTCGAGGATGTGTCGGGTTATTGATCTGTGATCGTCAAACTGAGGTCCGTTTACTTTTCTGACTTCCATCTCAACCTCAACTTCAGCAGACCGGGCATCGGCTCTTAAAACGGTAAAGTTCAGAATGGTGTAATCAAGATCGTAGAGTTTTGTTACTGTTTCGAAGTAGTTATAAGCATTTATTGAGTCAAGCCCGCTCACTTTAATGGTGCTCATGTAGTCCGTTACATTTTTCCCCTTTAGACCCTGTATCTGTTTGTTGAACACAAGTTTTAAAGCTGTGTAATTTGTGTCGTTTTTTGAACTTACTTCAATCGAATCTTTGGGGGAAGGTATTTCGTCTGACTTGGAACCACAACCATGAATGATTAACAATAATCCGGCGAGAATGAGAACTGAAACTCTTTTGTATCTCAAAACAAATTTATCCATTTCAAAAAAAATTATTTGTTGAAAACACAAAAATAGCTATATTTTCAGTCTCAATTTGAAATTTTTTAGGACCCTTAGCTCAGTTGGTTAGAGCAACTGACTCATAATCAGTAGGTCCCAGGTTCAAGTCCTGGAGGGTCCACCACTTTCCTGCCAAAATATCTTCCTTTTGATTCCCCTATTTTAAATAAACCAGTTTATGGTGTTTTCTATGCATTTCCCCGGATGAGGAAACAAAGTTTACATCTGCAATATAGACTCCGGATGGCTGACTTCCAAACTCTACGGGCAGCAGTAAAGTCCCGACTTCTTTGCGACTGAACAGGGTCTCCATAGCTTTTTCACCGGTCAGTGAGTAGATGTTAACTGTTACTTCCCCGCTCTCAAAATGGTCGATTTTCAATGAGGTGGAATTGTTAAATGGATTTGGGTAGGCGGTGAGTTGGAAAAAGTTGTCGGGCAATGTTTCGTTTTCAATTCCAACTGGTACATTAAATGTAAGCGTATGATATGCTTGATATTCAGGGTTTTTTATAAATTTGGGACGGAAACTTTTGTCCTTTAATTTAAGCCAGTACTTGACATGATAACCACTTTTAATAATACTGCTATCGAAGGTGACCACAAAACTGTTTGAACTTGAAGCTTTGTATTTTAATGTTATGATGTCGGTTGAGTCAACTCCATTTGAGTAATAATATTCAAAAAAAAGTGTATCAAGATAATTGAACTGCGGATTATTTGGCTGCAGACGATAGTTTAGATAATGCCAGTTGGCTGTCGAAAAAGTCGGGCTATAGGTAGTTGAGGGAGATGTTACAGGTGTAAAAATCATAGAAGGGTAGTAACCATGATCAAGGTAAAGTGTATCGCCATTTACTTTCCTCCCGAGTTTCGATAAGGTTGTAGTACTGAATTTCGACCATCTTGAACTCATCACCATTTGTGATACATCACTAATTACCCCTGTTTCCTTGGCATAGGTGACAGTTATGTCATAAACAGGGTAAACGCCATAGTGAGCCTTGAAAACTTTTGAACTGGAGTTTCCCGTTACAGTGATGGGCGTACCATTCCCGAATCCACCGATAAAAGAAGACCCTGAAGGTAGACTGAAGTCAAGATGTAGCCGTTTCACTCCATCACTATATTCATAAAGTTTATTTGAATCCCGATCAAATCCATAATAAATAAGTCCCTGTTTAAAGAACATGATACCATCAAGCAGCATTGAGTCAGTAATTTCCCAAGTACTGTAACTATAACTCGAGTAGCCCCCGTCCCCTGTTGCATGAGTTAAGCCTTCCCACCGGTCCATTCCTGATAATCTTAGGAAAGGTACCGGGTCTGTCTGAGCATGCAATAGAGGTAACCTTAAGACAAATACTAAACAAATAATCGATATGAACATTTTTTTCGTATTCATTTTTCAAACTCCTGTATAATGTTCTCAAAAATAACAAAAAATCTCAAAACTCCAAAATATCATCTCATCATAGCAATTTTCACACTTCTGAAGCCTGACTCTGTTTTCATCACGAGGAAATATACACCGTTGGTGAGATGTCTTGAGTTGAACGAAAAATTTTGTAATCCTGATGAAACCGTACCTGAAAGGAGATTCATCACCTTCTCACCGAGAGGGTTATAAAGTGATATATCTACATCCTCTGTTGTGTTTAACCGGAAAGAGACAGTCGCATTCTCTTTAAGAGGATTGGGATAAACTTTTATGTATTCGTCAGTTAACGCCACTCCGTCTTCTCCATTTGTGGAAGTTACGGTAAAGTTTTTGGTTTCAGTTGCAATTATTGAAGGTGAATGATCTTCATTTTGCCACATTGAAATAAACCTGACAGCTTCGGGGGTGTTTAGTGCTGCAAGTCTTTCTATTGCACCGGGTTTCATGGCCTGATAGCACAGTCGTGCATGAATTGTCAGTTCGCCATTTTCAGAAGGTTTTATTCGATAAGTGACGATGTCAGCCCCGCTTCCTTCGACATTAGCGATTTTATTGAAATTTGGATCGTCATTCACACCGGAAATCTTTACGCTGTCATATGAAGGATGTGCAGTTGTAAATCCTGAAGGAGGCAGTCTGTTATCTTTAACATTACCAGCCGCCCTAAGCAGCGTTTGAGTAACAACTCCATTTACATCGACAGGAACACATTCAAATATTTGAACTTCATCAGGATTACGAATTATGTCATGATGCTTTTCATAAAGAGAATCATGCCCGATGATTTCTCCATCACTCTCCCACTCTCCCGAATGAAAAATCTTCTGATTCAGCGAATTTAAAATTTTAAGTTCAATCCACATTCTTCGGAAAGGGATTCCGGAGGGGAGTTTGTGACCAGTCAGGTTGGATATTTTTACATTTATATCGATTGAATCTTCGACGGGTACAACTTCAATTTGAAGTGTTGCAGTCTTGCCATCGAAGTTTTTGTTAACTCTGCCAATTGTGCTGTCAAAAAGAGCGGCTGAAGCGGTTGCACCGAGTGAGTCAATATTATTTTTGATCAGATTCAGCATCATTTTATTAGCACCGACAAACTCATGTTTGAAGTATGGCGAGTGCTTAACGGTGTGGTTGGCCGGGATAGTGGAAATATCGATGGAGTCCTGAATTGCAGGCATATGGCAGGTTTGGCACTCAGTTCCGTTTTGGGCAAATTCACTGTTTTTCCATTCCAGATAAGGTGTTTGTTCAGGGTAATAGCCGGCAATCTGATTGTTATAATCAAAGTAGGGTGTGAAAAGCGTATGGCATGTGGCACAAAGTTCTGACTTGTTTATGTGTGGCGAATAGACAGAATTGAAGTTTACAAAACTGATCATGGGCTGTGTGAATGGATTTTGATAGGGACCGTAAATAATCCTTGTTGTATCAATTTTGTAACCACCGCTGAATGAGGTTTGCATTCCGAGATTGGCGGGATTAATCTGGTGGCAAAGAGTGCAACTTACGCCGTCCTTTCCAAGAGGGTCGTTCCGCATTTGTGTCAGTGTATAAGTCGTTAATCCATCTTTCTTTGCCTGAGTGTTTCCCATCGGAGCATGACATTTTGTACAGATTGACTCGATCTCATCTTTCATCCCCGGAAAATTATGCGTTTCTTCAGAGACCACTGCCTGCCAGAGAGGATCTTTTGAGGCATTTGCCATCATCGTGCTTCTCCAATGAGTTACAGGCGATATATCCACACCGTTTTGCGTAAGAACCGCCCCGGAACCGGTGTGACAGGTGGAGCAGTTACCGGAAGCGGTGAATAATGAAGAGTTAAAATAAGGGAGTGGATTTTGCGCAAAAAGCGCAACGGAAAAAAGGCAAATGTGTAACAAATATTTCATTCAGATCTCAATTTGATTCGCTTGTGTATCGTAATTTTTTCAGTTTGACAAGTTTTAATTGAATTTAGTTTATTATAATTGAAAATATACAGTTTCTGGACAAATTTTTATGAATCCTTATTGAATCTTTTTTGTTACACGAATATCTAACCTGTTAGAGTTTTAATAATTATCCGGAGAAGAGAAATGAAGAAGAATGTCGGATCGGCTGATAAAATTATCAGATATGTTGTCGGGATCGCCATCATTGGTGCAGGAATTTACTTTAAGACCTGGTGGGGTGCGGTCGGAATTGTACCAATACTCACTGCCGCTATGAGCACTTGTCCGGCTTACCTGCCGTTTGGCTTGTCAACCATCGAGACAAAAAAGAAGTAATTTAACAGAGGCTGTCTCAAAAGGGGCAGCCTCTTATTATATACATAATTTATTATTTTCACCTTCCGATTCAAAAGATTAATTTGGAATATACTTCAGATTAATTTTTTGGAACAGCCATGAAAAAGCTCTCACTTCTACTTACTCTTCTTTTTATATCATCAACAAACCTGTTTTCACAACCTGTAATTAAAGTCAAGGATTTTGGCGAATTCAATGAGGGATTACTCTCTGTCCTTATAGGTGATAAATGGGGATTCATCGATACAAACGGAGTTATGGTAATCCAGCCCAAATACCAAAGCATGACGGGTGCTCCATTTTTCTCAAACGGAGTAGCGGTAGTTGAACTTGAAAAAGCAGGTCCTTTTGGGGCGATTGACAGAACCGACAAGACAGTCGTTCCTTTTAAATTTTACAGAATGAGCCGGTTTGGTGATGATGTTGCGGTAACAATGAAACCTGCCGATGCGGGAAATGGCGGAACCCGAGCACATTGCCAGGTGGTTTCAAAGACCGGAACCATTCTGAATGATTCAACTATTAACGACTACAACTTCAACACATTTTACAGCGAAGGCTTGAGCCACTTCCGTGAAAAATCAAAATACGGATTTTTGGATAAAAACGGAATGGAGTACATCGACAATGTCTATGGTGACATCGCCCCCTTCAGTGAAGGTCTTGCTGCTGTCTACCATGAAGGGAAATGGATATTTATCGACAAATCGAACAAACAGGTTCCGGGATTTTCATCGAAGAACCAGCCCGGTGATTTTAAAAACGGCAGATCGATCATTTTTGAAAATAATAAAAGAGGAGCAATCGACAAATCAGGAAAGGTTGTTGTCGAGCTCAAATATGAAAGTTTAAGTACATTTGACGACGGATTCGCTGTCGGAAAATACACTGATGAAAAGACATGGGAGACTGTTTTCGAAATAATCGATTTGAACGGCAAAGTGATCAAAAAATTCGCACCCTCTGTTGATAAAGGTAAATACTTTTTCATGCTAACGGGGTTTTCCGAGGGGCTGGCGGTAATAAGAGAGGGTTATGAAAAGTCAGGATTTATTGATACCAAGGGTAAAATGGTGATTGACTTCAAATTCAATCAGCTTGAAAAATTCAAAGATGGCAGGGCTTATGCCGAGTATACAGACCCAAAAACTCAGGAAGAAAAAGCAGGATTTATTGACAAAAAAGGTAAATTTGCGTTTTACTTGAAAAAAGATTAACAAACAGAAGGACACAATTTGGAAAAGAAAAGGATCGGGTTCATCGGGTTGGGACTCATGGGTAATCCGATGGCAGCAAGAATCATCGAGGCAGGTCACGAGTTGTTTATATTCAATCGCACCGTTGAAAAAGCAACTGATCTGATCGCCAGGGGTGCAGTCTTTTGCAGTACTCCCCGGGAAACAGCGGCGAATTGTGATATCATTTTTACAATGTTGACGGATTCAAAAGTGCTGGAGGATGTTGTCTCTGGTGAAGATGGATTATTAGCCGGATTGAAGCCTGGAGCTGTACACATTGACTGCAGTACAGTACTCGCAAAAACCACCACTACACTGTTCGAAAGGTACAAAGCGGAAGCCAGGAACTTCGTTCACTCCCCTGTTCTTGGCAGCGTTCCGCAGGCAACTGACGGTTCTCTTTTAATGTTTCCCGGTGGAGAAACAGATGTTATCGAAAATTGCACACCCGTTCTCAAGCTGTTATGCAAATCAATGTGGATATTCGACCATCCATCAAAATCCGGTAATCTTAAAATAGCATTAAACTCTATAATTGCAGGAACGATCTCAATGCTTTCGCAAAGCATGGTTTTTCTCCAAAAAGCGGGAGTGGATAATTCTGTATTTCTGGAAGTACTTTCAAATTCCACCTTGAATTCACAAACGATTCAATTCAAGGGAAATAATATGCTGGACAGGAATTTTACTCCCCGGTTTACCGTACAAAATCTGCTCAAAGACAGTAATTACATGGCTGAGTCTTGTCACAGCCTTGATTGTCGTGCTGACATAGCCGAGAGCATATCTCAAATTCTGAGGGATGCAATCGCACTCGGTCATGGTGATGAAGATTATTCTGCGCTTATTAAAGCATTCGAATCGAGCGCTAACATCGAAGTAAAAAGAAAAGACTAAAAATGAAAAAACTGTTCATAATCCCTTTATTGCTCTTGTTGATTCCGGTCAGCCTCAAGGCACAAAAAGAAGAGGTAATTGTTTCCGGAGAACTTATTGCAGGCGGTAAACCGGTTGAATTGATCTTTGTCATAAAACCGGGGCGAAGTATAATTGAGGTACCGGTTCAGTATGTGTATGACATGGAACTGACTTCTGCTTTTTTTAAGGATGACAGTCTCTTCATTGCACACGACCCAATGAAAGTGAAATATTCGGGCAAAGTATACGGTTCGATCGATTCCATCAACGGAATTTATACTCAGGGAAATTACTCTTCACCCCTTTCGCTTTTTCCCAAGAAAGACTATAAACCTGTCGTCAGAACCCAGAAAATCTCACCACCGTTTCCCTACTACACAAAAGATGTTACATTCAAAAACAAAGTGGAGGGATTTGAACTCGCGGGAACAGTTACTGCTCCAGATTCAACGGGTAAATATCCCGCAGTGATTTTGGTAACGGGTTCCGGTCCACAGGACAGAGATGAAAGTCTGGTTGGTCATAAACCGTTTTTAGTGATTGCAGATTATCTTACCCGCAACGGCATCGCCGTTCTTAGATATGATGACAGGGGAACAGCCAAATCAAAAGGTAATTTTAAAAGTGCTAAAACACTCGATTTCGTGGTTGATGCATCCTCTGCCATCGATTTTCTTCGAACATTACCGTTTGTGGATACAATGAAAACCGGTCTGATCGGTCACAGCGAGGGCGGGATAATCGCACCCATTGCAGCAACTGAAAATTCCGGAATTAAATTCATTGTCTCTCTTGCGGGTCCGGGAGTTACCGGGAAGGAAATTATTATGGAACAAACCATACTCCTTGCGAGAGCCGAGAATGCAGATGAAAAGGATTTGGTGATCTTTAACGAGTTGTTAAAATCATGTCTCGATGCGATCCTTGCCAACCCGGAGTTTGCCGCAAAACAACTCGATTCAGCTTACAAGGCGTATATGTCACAATTTCCGGAAGAGGAAAAAGAGAGACTACAGAAACTGGAACAGTTTGATAAAAGAGGTTTTTTCTCCTTCACAACACCCTGGTTTTTGCAGTTTTTGGTCCTCGATCCTGTTTCATACATCGAAAAGCTAAAAGTTCCGATGCTCGCTTTGTGGGGAAGCAAAGATTTGCAGGTACCGCCAGATCAGAGTATGCCACCAGTAAAGAAGGCACTCGAAAAAGCCGGTGTTGAATATGAGATCGAGGTATTTGACTCACTGAATCACCTGTTTCAAAAAGTAAAGACCGGCGGCATGAGCGAGTATGCAACTACCGAGACAACCATTGAACCTGAGGTACTCGAAAAATTGGTGAAATTTATCAAGGCTCTCAAGTAGATTTTTTTACAGGGGATTTCATAACACTCGAAGATACCCGAAAGTGAAATGAATCCCCTGATTCTTTTCTTAGCTCAGAAAATCGTTTCTTGATGCAGGATACAACTGATTGATCATGTAAGTTCCCGCCTCGGAAAACTCTCTCAAATATCCATCGACATCATCAGTAATTATATAGTCGAACACCCTGTCAACCTCGTGTTCCTCATTTCTGTGTTCGATTACATTAAGACAGTCATTCCAGACATTCATATAAACCCTCAGGTTGTGGAGAAGGTTGTCAGTAGCCATTGACTTTACGAGAAGTACTGATCTCATCCTGTCAGCTTCCATTGCATGAACCGGAGGAAGATAGTAAACTGACTCTATTTTATATTTGTCCTTATCCAGCTTTGACACCATTCTTTCGAAAAACTTGGCATTTCTGTTGTACTTAATATCAGCACCGAGTTCTTTGAATGTGTGGGTTGAACTGTCATCGTGCACTTCAGGTTCGGTGTATCCTTCGGGCATTATTACAGCAATCGCTTTCTCCTCTTCCGCATTCATAAGTATCTTAAGTGTACCGCCATCGAACTCATCCATAATATCGGTTACATAGACAACACTCGAAAGATGTGCGCTCTCAGGCAGCATGTCGATAAGAAGGTTATCCGACTTTTTGATAAACGACTCGTTAAAATTGGCATTGGTCTCTTCAAGGAAGAGTGGCAGATATCGAATGGAAGATTCAACCAGATCCTGAAAGAAATGGGTACCAAAACTAAGGTCAGGCTTGTAATTGCCTTTCTGTTTCGCAATTTCTATAAGCATTGCAGTATTGTTGATTTGGGAGTAGGTCACACTCACACCAAGTTTGATATCTCCCCGGCTTCCCCATCTCCCCGGACCCATCAAAATAAACTTTCGTCTTGGAAGCATCTTGTTCAGCTTTCCAACTACAGATGCTACCTCAAGCATGGCTTCTTTGGTCTGGAGACCTTCATAACCATCGGGATCTACATATACAATGAACCGTACAGGATTCACTTTACCGTTCGAAATGTACTTGTTAGTTGAAAAGAGAACCCTGTCTGCCGGAATATTTTTTGGTATGGTATCCGCAGTGTGTTGTTTGGAGTAACTTTGTGGACGGCACTGCAGCAGATAAAAATCCTTACCGTCACTTGCAAACTCAACATCTACAGGGACACCAAACTTATTCTGTAAAATTTGCAGAATTGTGTGCATTTTCTGAAGGAACTGGGATTTATTCAAAAGTCCGTTAAATGTAACAACAAAATCATCATTCTGATAATCGACCTGCAACGGATTGGGTGGTCTCAACATTCCGTTCGAAATTACAGAAAGGATATTGTTGATCTGAGGGTACTCTTCCCCCACTTCTTTTATAAGCTGGTCGATCTCTATGGTCTGGAACTGGTTAGTTTTAAGATTAATAAGATCAATGTTTTTCGGAGAATATCTTAGTGATTCCTCGAAAGTAACATTCACCCTGAGATTCGGCTGACCCGGGGCTATAAGAATTGGATAGTCATCGCTTACGCGGTCAACTGCCCTGGTCCCGAGACCCGGCACAATCCTGACGAGACCGTCCTCTCTGTTGATTCTTGGTGACCATCTGAATTCGTTGTTGCTGAAAGCCACACCTGCAAACGCCGGGAAGAAATAGTCTTGAACCCGGGTTCCCACCACTTCCATGATCATTATACCCATCTCCTCGTGGAAGTCAATCAAACCTCTTTCCGACCTGTATTCAATGGGATCCGGTCCGAATGTGGAGGCATATACTTCGGCGATGGCATCCATCAGAGCGCTGAGTCGTTCCGGTTTGCTCCCCTGGTTCGCAAGGAAAAGCGATTTGTATTTCCCTGAAAAAGCAGACCCGACCTGATCTTCCAAAAGACTGGAACTTCTTACAATTATAGGACTGTTGCCAAAATCATCAAGAGCGAGTGAAAGTCCTTTAAAGATATCGGGAGGAAACTGACTGTCTTTGAAAAGCTGAAGCACCTGAGGATATTCCACTCTGATTTCCTCGATATCCCTGTATTTGTGCTCGTAAACTTCCTCAAGGTTATTGTACTGAATAAACTGCATAATACAATCGGAAGTCAGATACCATGTTTTGGGAATTTTCACTTCGAATGGCAGTTCTGCATCGTTTACACTCGCTGTCAGGATATTATGGGCAAGAAACACACCCGAACTTTTACCACCGAGTTTACCGTGACTTCCGGGGAGAAAAATCATTTTGTCGATGAGTTTGTGGAAGTCTGTCAATTTTACATAATCTTTGGCAATCTGAATAAAATCGAGATCATCTGTGAGGAATCTTCTCAGGAGCGATACTCTGAGTCCTTTGACTGTGGCAGGCGACAATTCGATTTTTTCAGGTGCCATATGGTAGAATCTTCGGATGGCATCTGAGATATCAGCAAGAGAGGAATCCTGTGACTCGAGTACTTTTATGAGAGAGCTGGTATTGTCGTTCTGAATCCATTTCTGGACTCTCCAGAGGATTTCCTCTTCTGTAAAGTTCTCACTTGTAAGTTTCAGGATGGCGTTAATATAGTTATCATAATCGTTGATTATTCTTTTTTGGAGAGGCCGATTCTCATCCTCGGTTTTTCTCTCCTCATCCCCTTTCAAATCGATACTCATCTCTTTAAGAAGTGCTTCGGCTTCCTCTATCCCTTTCCAGTTCAACTGATGGAGCATCTTTCTTAGCAGACGCATAAAGAGAGCAGGGTCTGTCTTCCTGATCATATCCACCACAATCCGCCACTCTGTTTTTTCTTTGACCGCTTCTTCAACTTTTTTCTTGTCAAGTTTCTTTTTGAGCCGCTGATTATAGATAAAATCACCGAGTCTGTTTGCCACAGTCTCGAGAAGCCTCTTTTCCTCTTTCAGGAATGGACCAATATCTGCATTGGGTGCCTCTTTCACATAAGTGACCTGAATGTCACCAACGATTTTCTCACCGGCAATTAAATCCTGATTGAGAACAGGCATGTCTTCGATATACGCCCCTGTATCGAAGGTTTTATCTCTGTAACGAAGCCGCACTTCACAAATATCAGGATGCTGCCAGGCAGACTGCATCCGGTGTATTATGATTGTAAAAATATCCTCTTTTAGAAGTGTCGGATCATGAAGGAGGTCTTCCAGTTCATGGAGAAAGCTGATCTCTTTCAATCTCTCGTCAAGTTGAGTTGATATTCTTGATTTGTTTTCGGAGTGGGGCATTAAAAACCTTAAATTATGGAATCGATTATTTAAAAATAAAAAGGCTGCCTTAATTATCGCTAATATAAGACAGCCTTAAAGCCTTTTTCAAGGGAAAATTATCAGCACCAGCCTCTGTCGTGGCAAGCCTGAGCTACTCTGCTGATTGCAATCACATAAGCGGCATCTCTCATGTAGATTTTCTTCTTTGCAGAAGTGTCGTAAACAGCGTGGAAAGCTGAAGTCATTTTTGAATCAAGCTTGGTCAGAACTTCCTCTTTATCCCAGAAGTAGTTCATGTTTCCCTGTACCTGTTCGAAATAACTGCAGGTTACACCACCGGCATTTGCGAGGAAATCAGGAATAACAAAGATACCTTTTTGTTCAAAATATTTGTCAGCCTGAGGAGTGGTTGGTCCGTTTGCACCTTCGGCAACAAACTTGACTCTAGGGCTTATTTTGACAACATTATCTTCTCTTATTTGATTTTCGAGGGCAGCAGGGATGAGGATATCGACATCCTGCTCGATCCACTTGTCACCGGAGAGTACTTCATAACCGAGTTGTTTGGCTTTATCTTTATTGATACCGCCGAATTTGTTTGTGATGCTTAAAAGCTCTTGCAGATCTATTCCCGTAGTTCTCTTGAAGCTGTATGAAGCCTGATCTTCTTCATCCCAACTGGATACGCAAATAACTTTGCCACCAAGCTGAGTATAGAGTTTAATTGCATACTGGGCAACATTTCCAAAGCCCTGAACACTTGCAAGAGTATCTTTTGGATCGATACCTTTAAGTTTCAAAGCTTCGCGAAGCGTATAGATAACACCATAACCTGTAGCTTCGGTTCTGCCAAGTGATCCACCCATCCCGACGGGTTTTCCGGTTATAAATCCGGGATATTTAGCACCGTGAATTGCTTCGTATTCATCGAGCATCCAGAGCATGTGCTGTGGATTTGTCATAACATCAGGAGCCGGTACATCCTGGATTGGTCCGATGTTTCTTGCGATTTGTCTTACCCAACCACGGCAAATTGCCTCCTGCTCTCTCATACTGAGGTTGTGAGGGTTGCAGATTACACCACCCTTGCCACCGCCAAGTGGAATATCAACAACAGCACACTTCCAGGTCATCCACATCGAAAGGGCTCTTACTGTATCTACTGTTTCCTGAGGGTGAAAGCGAATTCCACCTTTTGCAGGTCCTCTGGCGTCGTTGTGCTGACATCTGAAACCTTTAAAAACCTTGTTTGTGCCGTCATCCATCTTAACGGAGATGCTAAAATGATATTCGCGCAAAGGATTTCTTAGAAGGTCGCGGGTCGCTTCATCGAGTTCGAGAAGTTCTGCTACTTTGTCAAATTGTGCTTGCGCCATTGCGAAAGCATTGAATCCTGATTCAGACATGTTTATGCCTCCAATATTCAGATTTTAGATTTTATGCAAATAGATAATTATTCTTTCAAAGATTTAGTTTAATAATGAAAAAATAATTATTTGAGATATTAAATTACCACTAAATGAACCACATTTCAAAATAATTTTCAAGACTATTTAAAAAGTTTTGGAAAACCTGAAAAGAACACTGCCTTTAATCAGGCTGACACAGTTCCGGCAGTCCGGACTCTCTTTAAAGTGCCTTGTGTCCTATATCTTTTCGGTAATAAATATTGGCAAAACTTATTTTTTTTAGTTCTGTGTATGCACTGTCAATTGCTGAACGGAGATTTCCGGTTGAGTCCACAGAGGTAACAGCGAGCACTCTGCCGCCTGTCGTTAAGGTCTTATTTTCCTTAAATTCTGTACCTGCATGAAAAACGAAACTGTTTCCTTTTACGCCTTTGAGTCCGGAAATCTCGTATCCTTTTTCATATTTACCGGGATAACCTTCAGAAGCTGCAACTACACTGACTGCGGCAGCATTTTCGTACCAGATTTTTCCGGTTTCAATTTCTCCGGAAGCGGCTGAATACAGCAGCCCGAGGAAATCACCCTCAATAACCGGAAGAACCGCCTGCGTTTCAGGATCGCCAAAACGACAGTTGAACTCAACAACCTTCGGACCTGTCCTGGTGATCATAATTCCCACATAGAGACACCCCGTGAAAGGATTTGACTCTGCTCTCAAAGCTGCCAAAAACGGAATAATAACTTCCTCATTCACCCTTTTTTCAATTTCAGGGGTCACAACCCGTGCTGGACAATATGCCCCCATTCCCCCTGTGTTGGGACCGGAATCACCATCCCCGATTCTCTTGTGGTCCTGAGCAGCCGGTAGACAAACAAAATTTTTCCCGTCGGTAATGGCGAAAATTGAAGCTTCCTCCCCCTCCATAAATTCTTCGATTACAACAGTAGAACCTGCTGCACCGAAAATTTTGTCAAGCATCATGTCACGAAGAGCATTTTCCGCTTCTATATAATTGGAAGCTATTACAACACCCTTACCCGCAGCAAGTCCATCCGCTTTGAGAACAACCGGGAATTTGCCGGAGGCCAAGTACTCGACAGCAACATCATACTCATCGACTGTAAACTTCTGCCAGGCAGCGGTCGGAATTCCGTATTTTCTCATGATTCTTTTCGAGTATGATTTTTCAGATTCTATCCGTGCCGCCTTTGCGGTGGGTGCGAAAACCACTACTGCATGGTTTCTGAGGTGATCTCCAAGTCCGTCAACGATCGGAATTTCGGGACCGATAACGACAAAATCGATCTGCTCAATTATCACGAATGCGGCTACTTTATTGTGATCTTTCAGATCGATATCGACATTTTCACCGAGAGTGTGTGTACCACCATTCCCGGGTAAAAAGAAAAGCTTCGAGCACTGTGGAGATTTGGCAATTGCGTAACCGAGTGCGTGTTCCCTGCCGCCATTTCCAATTATTGCCACTTTCATTAGTGCACCTTCAGGAAAAACTGAAATTCAGTTGCGAGTTGTTTAGTCAGGATTCTTCTGTCAAACCTGTTCACAAATTCCTCATCGGGTTTAGGTTGTTTTCCGGAAGTGTAGTCATTATAAGCTTTTAGAATGTTTTGCTTGATTTTTTTAATATCATATGGATCGGAAATGTAGCTGGCTTCATAGTCTGCAAGGTGGCTTCGCAATGCACCATCCGGCAGACACGCAAGGACAGGTTTTCTGGTTCCAAAATACTCATACATTTTGCTGCTCGAGATTGTATCAGCATTTCTTCCCTTCCCTACCATGAACCAAAGGAGGTCACTTGCCATTATCTTTTTCAGTGCTTCATTGTGCTCCATATAGCTGTGCTCCACAACAAAGTTCTGCAGATTGTAGCGTCTGATAAGTTTTCTGTTTTCAATCCTGAGAAATCCAATAAAATGCAGTTCGATGTTCGCAGCTATTTCAGGATTTTCTTTTACTATCTGTCTGAAAGCCTTCAGGAAATATTTGGGAGTAATGTATTCGTAAAACAATCCCGAATAGGTAATCACCATTTTTTTCGAGAGTTTTACAATACTCTGGGAAGCTTTTACCAAGTCATCAGGGTCATAACCGTGCGGAATAATCAACATCTTGTTGTGAGTGAGGAAAGGATAATATTTCATCAGTCTTTCCTTGATTCGCCGGTTGGTTACCACAATCTTGTCAACTTTACGAAGGGTTGCATCCTCTTCCTTTTTGGTTTTCAATCTGTGCCACACCGTGGGATACCTTGCAAACTGATTTCCATACCAAAGATCGCGGTAGTCAACAAAGAGAGGAATTTTGAATTCTTCGCTTATTTTCAATGCTGCCTCAACCGATGAGAAAGGAGGTCCTGTAACAAATACAACATCAAATCTCTCCTCGGCACAAAGCTTTTTTGCTTCTTTGTAAGCTTTTTTACTCCATGATCTTTTGTTGTCAGGGATATAGAACCATGAACTGATGTATGAAAAGATTTTACGAAATATCTCGCGGGGCATTTTTATTGTGCCCTTCTTCTTGAGGATCGAGTTAATCTCTTTTCCGCTCACTCTTACCACTCGTATATTTTCGTTTTTCAAATCATCGAGCAGCGAGTGATCATGAGCAAAGTATGCAATATCCCCGGTTGTAATTACCGTGGGACTCCAGTTGAATTCGGGGAGATATTTAACAAATTTTGAGGTTCTCTGTACCCCGCTCAACCCCTTGGGGGGGAAATAATATGAGAATATTAGTGCTTTATACATGAAATTATTTCGTTAGCAGTTTTGGACCATCTTCTGTGATGAGCCAGTCATTTTCAATTCTGATGCCAAATTTACCGGGAATATAAATCCCGGGTTCGATGGTAATTATTTGTCCGGTCTTAAATTTAGTCCCTTTCGCTGAAGAGATTCTTGGAGTCTGATGTACCTCATAACCGAGTCCGTGTCCAAGAGAGTGTGGCAAACATTCTTCCGGATTATCATGCTTTGATTCCAGATACTCTTTTGCAGCGATATAAGCTTTGGAAGTATCTTTCCCTGGTTTGCACAGTTTTTCAGCAATTTTTACCGATTTTTTAACAATTTTCATTACTTTTTTGTACTCTTCGGTCGGGTTTTTCCCATACCAGAATGAGCGGGTAATGTCGGTGGATACACCTTTGTATTTCACACCGAAATCAATTAAAACGGGTGAATCCTTTTCAAGTTGCCTGTCCGATGGTTCTGTGTGAATTTTGGCAGTATTCTCACCAAAAGAGACAACTGGTGTGAATGCCTCCTCACATCCCGAAAGATGGATAAAGTAACTGATTGTCGCCCGAAGCTCAAACTCCCTCATTCCGGGGATTAAAAGATCAGGGATATTTTGCTCAATCCTTTTAGTGACTTTATTCGCATATTCAAAGCGTGACAAAGTCTCATCATCCGCTATCGAAATAAACTCGTCTATGGCATTCGAAATGTTGACTGGTCGGGATTTACCTCGCAGCAGACTCCTGCCGATTTGCGAAGCCGCAAGATCAGAGTCCGCGCCGACAGCCACCGGTCTGTGGGGGAAGAAATTTTTAAGAATCTCCTGCGGATCACTTACAACTTTTCTTACTATTCTTCCATCCACCTCTTCGAGTTCAAGCCGGTATCTCGGATCGGTAATAATCATAATTTCGTCACCGATGGCAAGGAGGCAGGCATTGCTGGAAACAAAATCGGAAAAGTAGCGGATATTTGAAGGATTGGCGAGGATAATGCAATCGAGCATATTATCCCGCTTGTAGTTAAGCAGAAAAGAGAATCTGTTGTCGAGATATCTGTTTATCATATCTTTTGGTAGTTTGGAGCTTCCTTTGTGACAATAATGTCATGAGGATGGCTCTCTTTCAATGAAGCCGCGGTGATTTTCACAAACCTAGATTTATCCTTAAGGTCTGAAATGGTGGCTGCACCGGCATATCCCATCGAGGCTTTCAGTCCGCCTGTAAGCTGGAATACAGTGTCAGACAATGGACCTTTGTATGGAACCATTCCTTCCACCCCCTCCGGGACAAGCTTGCTGATCTCGGTTTCGGAATCCTGGAAATAGCGGTCACCGCTCCCCTTTTTCATGGCATCCAGAGAGCCCATACCACGGTAAACTTTGAAGCTCCTTCCGTCGTAAAGGACTTTTTCACCGGGACTTTCGTCCGTACCGGCAAACAATCCACCAATCATCACGGTATCAGCACCGGCGGCAATGGCTTTCGCCACATCACCCGAATATTTTATTCCACCATCAGCGATGATGGGAATTCCCTTGTCTTTCAAAGCTCTGTGTACTTCCATTATCGCACTGATTTGCGGGACACCAATACCGGCGATTACTCTGGTAGTACAAATTGAACCGGGACCTATACCAACTTTCACGGCATCAACGCCTGCATCGTATAATTCAAGAGCTGCTTCATAAGTGGCAATATTTCCGGCTATCAGTTGTATATCGGGGTATTTCGCACGAATCTTTTTAATAGTGTTGATCACACCCATCGAATGGCCATGCGCAGTATCCACAATAATAACATCCACACCAACCGCTACTAGTCTGTCCATTCGTTCAAAGGTGTCGTTGCTTACACCTACCGCTGCACCGACTCTCAATCTGCCCATTTCGTCCTTGCAGGCGAGCGGAAATCTCTTCTTTTTTTGGATGTCCTTGAATGTTATCAAACCTCGAAGAATCCCTACACCGTCAACTACAGGAAGTTTTTCGATCCGGTGCCGGTGGAGAAGTTCTTCAGCGTGTTCCAATGTGGTGCCGACAGCAGCAGTTACGAGATTTTTTGAGGTCATCAGTTCATCAACACCGAGACTAGGATCCTTTACGAACCTCAAATCACGATTCGTCAGAATTCCAATCAGTTTTCCTGTGGAATCAACAATTGGGATTCCTGAAATGGAATATTTCCGCATCATTTCGAAAGCATCGGCAGCCTTTTTGTCAGAAGTAAGAGTAACAGGATTTCTGATCATGCCACTTTCGGAGCGTTTTACCCTGTCGGCTTCCTCAGCCTGTTGTTCGATCGACATGTTTTTATGGAGGATGCCGATGCCTCCCTCTCTTGCAATAGCAACGGCAAGTTTGCTTTCGGTTACAGTATCCATCGCTGCGGAGAGGAAAGGAATATTCAATCTTATTCCCCGCGAGAGTTGCGAAGATACATCCACTTCTCTCGGTAAAACTGATGATTTAGCAGGAAGTATCAGCACATCGTCAAATGTGATACCTTCGTAAGCAAACTTTTCGTTGTTCATTGTAATGCCTTTTTGTTTAATCGAAAGCAGGAATACCCGTGATATCCTCACCCAAAATCAGAGTGTGCATCTCGTGTGTTCCTTCATAAGTTTTAACCGATTCCAGGTTGTTGGCGTGTCTCATGACGGGGTACTCATCTAGAATTCCGTTGGCACCATGAATTTCTCTCGCTACTCTTGCTATGGTAAGCGCGATTTCACAGTTGTTTCTTTTTGCCAGTGATACATGCTGAAAACGGAGATTGCCCGAATCCTTCAGCCTGCCAAGCTGCAGGTTAAGAAGTTGTGCCTTCGTAATCTCGGTGAGCATATAAACAAGTTTTTCCTGAGTCATTTGGTAACCGGCAATCGGCTTTGAGAACTGAATTCTCGATTTTGAATAGTTTAACGAAGAATCGTAGGAAGCCATCATGGAACCGACCACACCCCATGCAATGCCATAACGGGCCTGGTTGAGGCACATCAGAGGTGATTTTAATCCGGCAGCTCCGGGAAGTCTGTTTTCTTCAGGTATAAATACGGAATCGAAGACCAGCTCCGAAGTAACGGAAGCCCGCAGCGAGTGTTTTCCCTTCATCTCCGGGGCACTAAAACCTTTCATGCCCTTTTCCACGAGGAATCCGGCTACCTTTCCGTCAAGTTTTGCCCAAACCACAGCCACATCGGCGAGTGTTCCATTGGTGATCCACATTTTGGCACCATTGAGTATGTAGCCGCCATCAACTTTTTCAGCTTTTGTGACCATACCGCCTGGATTTGATCCGAAATCAGGCTCTGTCAAACCGAAGCAACCGATTTTTTCACCATTGGCAAGTGCCGGAAGCCATTTTAATCTTTGCTCTTCACTTCCAAATGTATAAATCGGATACATAACCAGTGCACTCTGTACCGAAACAAAACTGCGTACACCACTGTCTCCCCTTTCAAGTTCCTGCATTACGAGGCCGTAGGCAACATTATTCATGTCGGATCCGCCATATTTTGATGGGAGATTCGCTCCAAACAGCCCCAATTCACCCATTTTGGGAATCAGATCCATCGGGAAAGTGCCTTCCCTGTAATGTTTTTCTATGACCGGAATTACATTGTCGTCCACAAATTCCCTGACCATATCTCTGACCATTTTCTCTTCATCTGACAATAAAAGATCCGTATTGAAATAATCCAAACCAATAAACTTTGACATCTGATCTCCTTCTGTTTTCGAACACATTTTTTTGAAAATATTAACTTTAAAGGTAAGATTTTGGGAGTTTGTGTACAAGTATTAAGAAAGGGGTTAGTTATGAGTTTTGAGTTTTTATTTATGAGTAATGGTGGATAGTTTAAGGTACGCACGGAGAAATGGTTACACGGGATTTTTAAGGGAACGCGGATACACGCAGATTCGACGGATTTACGCAGAGGCAGGATGGTTACACAGATGGCACGGATTTTTCACGGATGGCACGGATTTTTTTGAGACAACGCAGGGCGAAATATGAGAATCTCGCCCGGGCGGGATTTTCACATACCGTCTTGCGAACATTCTCAGGCAATATATATTGTCTTTACATTCACAAATTCTTTAATGCCGAATGGTGATAATTCCCTTCCGTAACCTGATTGTTTGATGCCACCAAAAGGTAATCTTGGGTCGCTTTTAACGAATGAATTGACAAAACTCGAACCTGATTCGAGCATCGTTTTTGCCATCTCTTCGCCAAATGTCAGGTCTGATGTAAACACGGCACTACCGAGTCCGTAGTCAGTTGAGTTTGCCAGGGAAAGGGCTTCTTCCATAGTTTTAACTTTGAAAAGAAGTGCCACGGGACCAAAAATCTCCTCACAAAAAGCAGGAGAATTTACTGGAATGTTTTCGAGTACAGTCGGCGGGTAGCAAAAACCGGGACTATCCGGGATGAATCCTCCTGTCAAAACTGTGGCTCCAAGTTCAATTGTCTTTTGCACCTGGGCATGAAGTGTATCCCGTAAGTCCTTACGGGCTATGGCTCCAATGTAATTTATCTCATCCATTGGATCACCCGTCTTGAGTTTTTTTACTTCAGCCAGGAAAAGTTCTTTGAACCGATCATAAACTTTTTCGAAGATTAAAAGCCTTTTCGCGGCGATGCAACTTTGTCCCGTGTTGAGCATTCTTCCAATCAGACATGCTTTAACTGCCGCCTCAATATCAGCATCTTCCATGACAATGTATGGATCGCTGCCACCGAGTTCGAGGACACATTTTTTCAGTTCACTTCCTGCAATTGCTGCTACAGACTTCCCTGCCCGGGTACTTCCGGTAAGAGTGACTGCGGCAACTTTTTTGTTCCTTATCATACCTTCCACATTTTCCACTTCAGTGACAATCATACGAAATATATTATCAGGGAAACCTGCTTCCTTAAAAATCTTTTCAATTGCAAGTGCGCATCCGGTGACATTTGGCGAATGCTTCAGGAGCACACCATTTCCCGCCATGAGAGCAGGTGCTGCAAATCTGAATACCTGCCAAAAAGGGAAATTCCACGGCATTATCGCGAGAATAACGCCCAAAGGTTGAAAAGTTACAAAACTTTTTTTAGCATCTGTTTCAATGGTAACATCCTGTAAAAATGTCTCGGCTCCGTCGGCATAGTATTCGCAGACCCAGGCACATTTTTCTGCTTCAGCCACTCCCTGCATGATTGGTTTTCCCATTTCGGTGGTCATCAATTTCGCGAATTCAGTTTTTCGGGAACGAAGAATTTCAGCCGCTTTTTTGAGTACGAATTTTCTTTCTTCAAATCCTGTTTTTTTGAAAGACAGAAAAGCCTCATCAACCTGATCAATCACGGATGCAACCTCTGAAGGATCCATCACGGAATATTCTGCCACCACTTCCCCGTTGTGGGGATTAATCGATTGAAACATTATTTTCCTGTGTAGTAATCAATCATTTTTTGAATCGCCCTTTTGCAGGCAGTGCAATAGTTGTCAACTGAAATTGAGTTCATCGAACAGTCCATTTTCGGACGGTAAACGCCTTTTTCCACATAGCCACCACCCTCGAAAGCACCGAGTTTCTTTTCAAATTCCTTGGTTGCGGGGGTCGGAATGGGTGTGTCTTCTTTTACGAGTTCTTTCCATTTTGATGCAAAATCGACCAAAGTGGTGATATTTGGTTCGAGAGGTTCGACACCCAAAGGATAAAAATCGTTGTAAGCTGTTGAACTGGTGTAGTATTCATCGGCAAGGAAGGCAAAAGCGTGTCCGAATTCGTGAACAAATACATACTCGGAATAGATATTGAAATTGACGCAGGTAGCGTAGTAATTATAAATGGCACCGCCGCCATATTTGTCGGTATTTACCAGGATGTAAATCTGATCGTAAGGGGCATTTGCTGCGAGATCCCTGACATTGTTATATTCCTCGGTCATCAGATACCGTTCTTCGTCGAAAGTATAAAAGGAAGATCCGGCTACTGTATTCACATAGATTTTTTCTTTCGGAATATCTGTGCCAGATTGAGCGGAAGGAGCTTCAATTCCCCAGATATTAAAGAAATTTTTATTCTCTTTATATGGGGATGAATTGAAAAGATACTGAGCGAAGCGGTTGCAGTCTTTTTTGAACTGATCCATTTCCTTCGCTGTATATCCTTCGGGTATTATCACGATATCCACTTTTTCGGAGGAATCACCACTGTTTACAACCTGAAATGAAGGATAGACATTTTTTCTGTCTTTTTTGATAAAGTAGTTCTTCGGATCCACTTCAAGTTCATATCTCTTTTCGAGGGACAGGTCTTTTTTTCTGGAGGAAATAGTTATAAGAACGGGATTTTTCGGGTATGGAAAGACGACACTTTCTTCAAAAGATTTGCTTATTTTCATGGCTTCTTTAGTAGTCTGCCATTCGGAAAAAAGTGTGGAGTAATGTTTTGAATAGATAAGTTTGCCCGAAGCTTTGTCAAATACTTCGAGTTTGTATTTCCCGTAATTGAAGGGATCAATCATTTTTTTAACAGGACCTCCCCAGAAGGGTTCCTCGATCAGACTTCCAAAGGAGAAGTAGTCATCGGTCTTGTTGCCTGAGTGAATATAGTTCAGACGAAGTGTCTTTTTCTCAAAATAATTGTTGAAATCACTTTGAGAAAAAGCCAGAGTGGAAACAAAAAGGACAAAAAATAAGATTCTCATTGTACACCGTATAATTGATAGTGCACAAATTTACAGATTTTCTCTCTTTTTTTTAGTTTAAAAAGATTTGGTTATCTCCCGGAAAATATTTTTTGCTCAATTGCCGAGGCAAGTTTAAAATCCCTGCCGGTAATTCCGTTGGCATCGTGTGTGGAAGTGGTTATTCTTAACTTGTTCCAGCCGAACATCAGGATATCGGGGTGGTGGTTCTGATCTTCAGCAAGTTCGGCAATTTTATTTACAGCCTGTACCACTTCGGAAAAATTACCGAGGCTGTATATTTTGGTGATTGTGTCACCTTCTCTCTGCCAGCCGTTTAAGCCTGCGAGTTCGTTATTGATCATTTCATCGGGCAGTTTTAACATTTTGTACCTCCGTAAAAATAAAAAAAGGCTACCCGAAGATAGCCTTGTTGAAATTAAACACTAAGATCGGAACCAACCTCGAGTGATTTTTCATCCATAAAGACGAGAAAATCATTTTCGTCCACATGTCTTGCAATCACGCGGGTTCCTTCTTTGAATGACCCTCTAAGAATTTCTTCCGAGAGAGGATCTTCAATATAGTTCTGAATCGCTCTTTTTAGAGGACGGGCACCGAATTTGGGATCGAAGCCTTTGTCTGCAAGGAAACTCTTGGCAGAATCCTCAATCACGAGCTCAAGTTTGTTGTCATGAATATTCTTTAACAGGTCCTTAATTTCCACATCGATAATTTTCAGGATATCTTCTTTCGTAAGATTTCTAAAAACGATCTGATCATCAAGCCTGTTAAGAAATTCGGGACTGAAAAGTTTTTTCACAGCATCATCAATTACACTTTTCATATTGTTATATTGATCCGCAACTCCGTCGGCATTGAACCCAAAGGAGCCGAGAGGTTTTATATCTCTCAGACCAATATTTGAAGTCATAATAATGATTGTGTTCTTGAAATCCACTTTTCTTCCGAGGCTGTCAGTCAGTCTTCCCTCATCGAGTACCTGCAACAGAAGAGAAAAGATATCGGGATGAGCTTTTTCTATCTCATCAAACAGTACTACCGAGTAAGGTTTTCTTCTGACTTTTTCAGTAAGCTGCCCGCCTTCTTCATAACCGACATATCCCGGAGGCGCTCCAACGAGTCTCGAAACGGCGAATTTTTCCATGTACTCACTCATATCAATCTTGATAAGGGCATCCTCGGTATCGAAAAGGTATTTGGCAAGAACTTTGCAGAGCTCGGTTTTTCCAACGCCGGTAGGACCGAGGAAAATAAAACTTCCTATTGGTCTGTCGGGGTTCTTTAATCCGGCTCTTGCTCTCCTGATAGCCTTTGTAAGTTTCTTAACGGCTTCGTCCTGACCGATGATGCTCCCTTTAAGAGCCTCTTCCATATTCAGAAGTTTATCCGATTCCGTCTGAGCAACTCTGGTAACTGGGATACCTGTCATCATCGCCACGACCGTTGCGATATCCTCTTCGGTAACATCGAAAATATTTTCTTTTGACTTAAGCTCCCATTCATCTTTGGCTTTTTCGAGCTCTGCGAGAAGGGTTCTTTCAGTATCGCGAAGACGGGCGGCTTCCTCATAATCCTGTCTTTTGACAACCGCAGCCTTCTCTTTTCTCACATTTTCAACATCGTCTTCCATCTTGAGAATTTCAACTGGAACCTCATAATTTCTCATGTGTACACGGCTTCCTGCTTCATCAATAACATCTATCGCTTTGTCTGGAAGGTGTCTGTCGGTGATGTACCTCATGCTCATCTTTACGGCAGATTCGACTGCAGCAGTCGAATAACTCACATGGTGATGTTCTTCATATTTAATTTTAATGTTCTCGAGGATTTTGATTGTGTCGTCATAACTTGGCGGCTCAACCATCACTTTTTGAAATCTTCTGTCGAGTGCGCCATCAGTTTCAATGTATTTTCTGTATTCATCGAGTGTGGTGGCACCAATACACTGGAAATCGCCTCTTGCGAGTGCAGGTTTGAACATGTTTGAAGCATCAAGTGAGCCCGAAGCACCGCCTGCACCAACAATTGTATGAAGTTCATCAATGAAAATGATTACTTCCTTTGCCTTTTCAAGCTCGGTCAAAAGGGCTTTCATTCTTTCCTCAAACTGACCACGATATTTTGTTCCTGCTACAAGTCCGGCAAGATCGAGAGTGACAACTCTTTTGTCCTGAAGGATTCTGGGAACCTTTTTCTGTATGATTCTGATTGCCAAACCTTCGGCAATGGCAGTTTTACCCACACCGGGTTCACCGATAAGTACCGGATTGTTTTTCTTTCTTCTGCTGAGAATCTGCGCAACTCTTTCGATCTCATTTTCCCTGCCGATGACGGGATCGAGTTTATCCTCGATGGCGAGTTTTGTCAAATCCCTTCCAAAATTATCAAGAACAGGTGTTTTGGTTTTCTCGGTTTTCTTTCCTTGAGGAGGTGGAACTGAGCCTTGTGACGATTTATCAGGGTTTTCCCTGCTTGAAAGCAGACTGTTCAACTCACTTTTTGCAGCCTCATAAGACAAACCGAATTGCATCAGAATCTGAGTGGCAAGGGTATCTTCATCCCTGAGGAGTGAGAGCAAAAGATGTTCTGTACCGATGACATCGGCTTTGTAGATTTTTGCTTCAATCTGAGTAATCTTTAAAATCTTTTCTGCCTGTTTAGTCAGTGGCAAATTGCCGATAGTGAGTGTACCACCACTCGAACGCAAAGAATCTTCTATTACTTTTTTCAACTCAAGTAAATCACAATCGAGATTCTTCAAAATCCGAACAGCTACGCCCTGGCCCTCGCGGATAATCCCAAGCAGGAGATGCTCTGTGCCGATATAATCATGTCCAAGTCTTACAGCCTCTTCTCTGCTGAGCCTTATTACATCCTGTAGCCTGTCCGAAAAACTTCCATCCATTTTGTTGTCCTAAGTTTTTTTCTTAAATAACTAATCGAATATATATATTAAAATCGTTTTGTGCAATTCCCTGATGTTTCAGATAAAAAATAGTGACCGAACCATCTTTATTTAGGGAATGCATTCCTGTACATATATTTAAACAAAACAGTTTGCAAAAATGTTTCGTAAATACCAATTTATTTTATCCTTTAATTCGTCTTATTTTGTTATCTTGAGGGGACTTTTTAATAAATCTTATTGGAGAATGAATAATGGAAGCTGTTTTATCCGGTACAATGATATTCTTCATTGTTGGTGCTGTAATCTTTCTAATGTTTTTCCTTTACTTCGTTCCAATCGGACTTTGGATAACAGCGGTATCATCCGGTGTTAAAGTAAAAATATTCAAAGACCTTGTTGGAATGCGACTCAGAAAAATAAATCCAAATGTAATTGTGCGTGCTAAAATCACAGCTACCAAGGCAGGGATTGAAGTGGAGATTCCGAAACTTGAAGCCCACCTGCTGGCAGGTGGAAATGTGGATAAAGTAGTAATGGCGCTGGTTTCTGCAGATAAAGCACAATTGAATCTTTCCTTTGAACGGGCTACCGCAATCGATCTGGCTGGCAGGGATGTTCTTGAAGCCGTAAAAATGTCGGTAAATCCTAAAGTGATTGAGACTCCCCTCGTCGCTGCCATGGCAAAAGACGGTATTCAGTTGAAAGCAGTTGCAAGAATCACTGTCAGAACAAATATTGAGAGACTTGTCGGTGGTGCCGGAGAAGCTACCATTCTTGCCAGAGTTGGCGAGGGTATCGTTTCAACCATCGGTTCGTCTGAAAGTCACAAACATGTACTCGAAAATCCTGATTCAATTTCCAAAGTGGTTTTAAGCAAGGGACTTGACAGCGGAACAGCATTTGAGATCCTTTCAATTGACATCGCTGATGTGGATGTTGGTGCAAATATCGGTGCCAAACTTCAAGCGGATCAGGCTCAGGCAGATCTTCAGATCGCCCGTGCCCGCGCAGAAGAGCGTAGAGCTGCAGCAGTTGCCCTCGAGCAGGAGATGAATGCTGAAGTCGCCCGCCAGAAAGCCAAAGTTATTGAAGCCGAAGCAGAAGTGCCCAAAGCAATCGCAGAAGCCTTCAGATCGGGTAACCTTGGAATCATGGATTATTACAACTTAAAAAATGTTCAGGCTGACACCTCAATGAGAGAATCGATAGCCAGACCTGACGATTCAAAATCGAAACCGACAAGCTAATACCGTGGACGACATAGTTCAAATTGTTGTATTTGTATTATTTCTTCTCTTCTCCCTCATTAGCGGGTTGAAGAAGAAGAATGATCCAAATGTACCGCAACAACGCAAACAGCAGCCAAAACCTCAACAGAGACCTGTTCCAAAGGAGTATACAACTTATAAAAGCACTCAAAAGCAAACAGAAATGGCACAGTCGAGTGATGCTTTCAAAGAGTTGGAGGCACTTTTTGGAAGGGTTCAAACTGATGAGCAGAGCTACACTTCGCCGGCGAAGGTACCTCCAACAAGCGGAAGCAAATCTTCCACAGTAAAGACTCCTGACAGAGAATCTGATTACACTCCTTTCGAGGAAACCGTAAAAACAGGCGGGTACAAGGAGTACCAGAAAAAAGAACCCCTTATCAAAGAGGATCAGGGGGAAGGAAACAGCTACAAGCCAAGTGCGGAGGAATTCTCCTACGATGCGATTGAACCCGTCTCTGTGGAAGAACTTAACAGAAGGTTTGAACAGGCTGAGGAGGATTTATTAAGGCACTCTTACGAGTCAGACCTGGATATTACCAGCAGTACAAGAAGCAAAGGTTGTGCTGCGATGCTTCGAAATCGCGGGAATGTCAGGGATGCAATAGTCATGAGTGAGATACTAAGAAGACGCGGAGCAAGTTGGAGAAGAGCATAAAAACAATAAAATTAAGGAACATTACCTCTCCCGGTAAATACTTAAAGAATTACGATGAATCAAAATTCGCAATCGATTATGTCAACTCACTCAATCAGGCGCAGTACGAAGCGGCAAGAGCTGAAGAAGGCAGTTTTCTGATTATTGCAGGTGCGGGTTCAGGGAAAACCCGCACTCTTGTTTACCGTGTCGCCAGACTGATTGAAATCGGTTACGATCCCTCCTCCATTCTTTTGCTTACTTTTACCCGCAAAGCCGCAAATGAGATGATGCACCGTGCTGAATTGCTTTTGGACAAGAGATGTTCAAAAATTCAGGGGGGTACATTCCACTCATTTGCAAACATGATTCTGCGGAAATATGCAGTGGCAGCACATCTTCAACCGAATTTCACGATCCTCGATCAGGGTGATTCGGAGGATGTGGTTAATTTGATAAGATCTGAATCAAGCGCAATAGAGGAAAAAGTAAGATTTCCGAATAAGCAGACTTTGTTCAAGATTTTCAGTTTGAGTGTGAATACCGGCAGACATCTCCATGAAATAGTGGAGGAAGAATTCCCCCATTTCATGCGACACATCGAAAAAATCGGTGAACTTCATATTGCTTACACCGAATACAAAAAGAAAAACAACCTTGTGGATTTTGACGATTTGTTGATCTATCTGAGAGATTTTTTCTTCGAATACTCCCCGACTGCTCAAAGAATCCTCAATTCGATCAATTTCATTATGGTTGATGAATATCAGGATACAAACCACCTTCAGGCGGAACTCGTTGAGTCACTGACACAAACAAACAAAAACATAATGGTTGTGGGAGATGACCTCCAGTCGATTTATTCGTTTCGAGGAGCCAATTTTAGAAACATTATGCAGTTTCCCGAACTTTTTCCCGGAACCACTCTGATAAAACTCGAAGAAAACTACCGCAGCACTCCTCAGATTTTGAATTTTGCAAACAAGGTTCAGGACGCAGCAGTCTGGAAATATGAGAAGTCGTTGTATTCATACAGACCGGATGGTGAACTGCCTTACATAATTGCATCTGAAAACGAGAATATGCAGAGCCGGTTTATTGTTCAGAAAATTCTCGATTTAAGGGAAGAAGGCGTAAAACTCTCTGACATTGCCGTTCTGTTTCGTTCTTCGTTTTTTTCATTTGATCTGGAAATAGAACTCACCAAAGCTAACATACCGTTTGTTAAAATTGGCGGAATAAAATTTGTGGAAGCCGCCCATATCAAGGATATTCTGGCGTTCTTGAGGGTTTTATTGAATCCTCTTGACCTTGTAAGCTGGTACCGGATTCTGATGATGCATGCAGGTATTGGACCCAAAACTGCCAGAAAAATATTAAACGAGATATCGGAAGGCAAAGCAGGAATCACCAGAGAAGTGAGTGCTTCGGCAAACTCGATTTTTGCTACAAAATGTCTGAAACTTCTCGAAATGATGAGAAAATTGTATGTCAGACAGGATACTCCAACTGAAAAAACTCAACTCGTTGTGAACTATTACTATCCCCTTTTCAAAGATCTGTACGACGATTTTAACAAGAGGTCAAAGGATATCGATACCCTGTTGAACATCACGGAAAAGTATGATACACTTCACGACTTTTTGTCGGATATGGCGATTGAACCACCGCTGGATTCCATATCAGATCTCGACAGTCCCGATAAAGAGGATGAAAAACTTACACTCAGTACCATTCACTCCGCAAAGGGACTGGAGTGGCATTCTGTTTTTATAATGCATGCCATCGACGGATTTTTCCCGTCAATCAGATCAATTGAGACTGCTGAGGGACTTGAGGAAGAGCGCCGTTTGATGTATGTCGCATCTACCCGTGCAAAACAAAATCTCGTTATTACATATCCCATGAAGGTTTTTGACCGCGAATTGGGAGTAACCTTTTCCAAACCAACAAGATTTTTGAACAATATCACCCCCGATATTGCAGAAGGATATCTGCTCGAAGAGTAGCAGGTGAAACTTTTTTCATTTAATCACGATATAATCAATAAAAAAGGAAAAATTATGTTCAAATTTGCTCTTTCAGCCCTCATTTTAATTTCTTCTGTACTCTTCGGTCAGACCGGTCTTACGGTAAAGAAGGAGAAATTCGCAAAGGCCTATACCAACCCTAAAAATGCCTCCGAGAAATTTCTGGATTTTCATCTTGAATATCCTGTCTTCTCGGGTACCGGTGCTGCTGCCAGTACCGCCAAATTTCTCAATGCACAAGTTGCAGAAATAGTTTTCGAAAAAGAAAGTTCACCTGAAGCCTTGTTCAACAAATCTGTAAATGAACACAAGGAATTATACGCAGAGGGTGAAGGAATGGGTATGCAGTGGATGCTTGAAAAATCACTTGAATATAACAAGTTAACAGAAGAAGTCGGAACCTTTACATATTCCGGCAGCCAGTACAGTGGTGGTGCTCACGGTGGGGCATGGGTAAATTACTTCAATTATGACCTTAAGAACAACAAATTATTACTCCTGAAAGATGTAATGAACGCAAATTTCCTTCCGGCACTCACAAAAGAAGGTGAAAAGATTTTTAGAAAGCTGAAAGGCCTGAAACCAAATCAAAGTCTTGAAGGCGATTACTGGTTTACGGATAACAAGTTTCATCTTAATGAGAATTACCTTTTTACAAAAAAAGGGATTACATTCTACTATAATCAGTATGAAATTACATGCTATGCATGCGGTACAACGGAACTGGAAATACCATACAAAAGTGTAAAATCACTTATAAATAAGAGTGGACCTTTAAAATCATTCTCCAAATAATCAAAAGGATACTATCATATATGACCAGACTCTTCTCATTACTGTTTGTAATCTCGCTTTTTGTTTCAGTAAATGCTCAAACCGTTTTATATACAATGGAAACCGAGAGCAGAGTTTACAACAGTGAAAAATACAACCGGGACTCTGTATATATAATCGACATCTCGTAGCCCGTTTTTGATGAGACCAGAGGATTTCCCGAATTAGGACAAATATTAAATAAATTTGTCAGAAAACAACTTCCCGGTGAGACAACCTCCGTCAAGTCAGGCGTCGACGATATGATCAAATTCTATATGGATTTCGAGAGTGAAGATAATTTTGGAGTTTACTGGAATTATGATGCCCGCATTAGCGTTAAAGAGACCGGTGGCGAAATCATTTCCATCATAAAAAACGAATATGATTATTCAGGCGGTGCTCACGGGAACGGTTTTGTTGGATACTATAATTTTGACATCAACTCTGGGTCCATCCTGACCCTTTCTGATTTGCTTGTTCCCGGCACTTATGAAAAGGTTACTGCCGCTGGTGATAAAATATTTCGTCAGCAAACTGAAATCGGAGATGGAGATTTAAACGAGGCAGGTTACTGGTTTGAAGGCGGGAAATTTTATTTAAACGAAAATTTCCTCATTACTGAAACAGGTCTAAGTTTCTTCTACAATTCATACGAAATTGCCCCTTACGCAGGTGGTCCAACCGAACTGGAAATTCCCTACTCCGCTATCCAGGATTGCATTAAAAAAGATGGTCCCTTAAAGTTTCTGTTTTGATTTTAGAAATGAGACCGGGGTTGGCTCCGGTCTCTTTCATTTTTATAAAAGCAGATTTTTCTCTGACCCGGCATCAAAAAGGTGAACCGCCGATGTGTCAAATTCCAGCTCGATTTTTTCTCCTGCCTTATATCGGATTCCGGTATTTACTCTCGCAACAAACTTGATACCTTCTACTGTAAAATGAAGATACTCTTCATTTCCCATCAATTCGACAAGATCAAGTTCGGCTTCAACAACATTGACACCCTCTTTTTCAATAGCTGAATGTGGTCTGAAGTGTTCGGGTCTTATCCCCGCGATCACATTCGTTGCATCTCCAAGTGCATTGTCATATTTTGATCTGTCAAATTCGACCGATACTTTACGCCCCTCACTTTCGAAGGTGTAATTGTTGAGGTGACGGTTGATTTTCCCGGGAATAAAATTCATCGAGGGGCTCCCGATGAAACCGGCAACAAATTTATTTGCAGGTTTTTCATAAAGGTTCATAGGCTCATCAAACTGCTGCACGAACCCTGCATTTAACACACATATCCTGTCCCCCATCGTCATTGCCTCGACCTGATCGTGAGTCACATAAATCATTGTGGCTTCAAGTTGTTTGTGAAGCCGGGAGATTTCCGCCCTCATCTGCACCCTTAGTTTGGCATCGAGGTTACTCAAAGGTTCATCAAAAAGAAAAACTTTGGGCTTTCTGACAATAGCCCTGCCGACAGCAACCCGTTGGCGTTGTCCTCCCGAAAGAGCTTTCGGTTTTCTGTCCAGATATTCTCCAAGTTCAAGAATGGATGCAGCTTCGTTCACTCTCTCTTCTATCTCGGCTTTGGGCATTTTCCTTAATTTAAGCCCAAAAGACATGTTTTCTCTCACAGTCATATGTGGATAGAGAGCATAGTTTTGGAAGACCATGGCAATATCGCGGTCTTTTGGTGGCAGGTCGTTCACTAATTTACCATCGATAAAGAGCTCACCACCGGTGATCTCCTCCAATCCCGCAATCATCCTTAAGGTTGTAGTTTTTCCACAGCCCGAAGGACCAACAAGCACGACAAATTCCCTGTCTTTTATCTCAATATCCACGGAGTGGACAACCCGGTTGCCCCCCTCGTAAGTCTTCGATATCTTTTGAAGTTTTACCTCAGCCATTCCATTTCTCCTTAAATGTAAACGCTTACATTAATGTTCCAAAAATAAGAGATAATTATGAAAAAATAAACTGTAAAAACCGTTTATCTCATTTTTTTATCAAAATTCAGGAATCTTTTTTATTTTTACCCGTCACTTTTCAGAAATATATGATTCGACCCAAGTCAAAGTATCTTTTTATTGTTTTGTTAGTCGTTGTGCCGGCTGTAATTTATCTGTTAATTCAGTTGAATTCCAGTGACAGCAATCATTATCTGCCTGACATCGAAAACAAGGACACTTCCTATATGAACGATGATTATTCGACCAAACGGGATTCGATGGTGAAAGACCAGCTAATCGCCCGGGGAATTAAGAATGATCTTGTGCTTAAGTCGATGCGAATGGTCAAGAGACATCTGTTTGTGCCTGAAAGATACCGTCAGTATGCATATGACGACGGCGCGCTGCCGATCGGACTGGATCAGACAATCTCTCAGCCTTATATAGTTGCTTACATGACTGAGGCGGTGAATCCGACAAAAGATATGAAAGTGCTGGAGATTGGTACGGGTTCCGGATACCAGGCTGCTGTTTTGGCAGAAATTGTAAAGGAAGTGTATACTATTGAATATTTTGATGACCTTGCAAATAACGCCCGGAAATTGCTTGATTCCCTCGATTATAAAAACATCAAAGTAAAAGCCGGTGATGGATTCTACGGCTGGGCGGAATATGCACCGTTTGATGCAATTATAGTTACCGCCGCCCCCGAAGATGTGCCAAAACCACTGGTCGATCAACTCAGGGAAGGCGGCAGAATGATCATTCCTCTCGGGCAGTCCGGAACTGTTCAATCACTCGTCATCCTCCAAAAGAAAAACGGCAAAATTGAACGGCAGGACGCCATGAAAGTCAAGTTTGTCCCGTTCCTGAGAAAATAATCTCTCCTTCCTCCTCATATATTATTTACCAAGAAATCCTGCAATTGCATTAGATACCACTTTTAAGTCGCATCCGGGTGCAAGATGTCCACAGTCATTCTGCAAAATCAAAAGATCACATCCAAGCGTTTTAGCGAATTTTATCGATTGATAAGGCAAAATCAGGTGATCTGTTGCCGAAACAATTACGAACACTTCTCCTCTCACCACCTTGGCAGTTTCTTCAAATGAATGACCGTAATTCCTTGTAATATCATGCGTTATCATCGCTTTCATCTGGGCAATTCTATTCTTTGCCGGAAATCTTTGTGCTGTTTTTCCCCGAAACTTTGCCAGCAGGTCTTTATACTCATCAGGTGTGAAATTAGTGTCAATCTGCGAAGGAGTTCTTGCAAACAGGTAAAAATTAAGATCAAATATTTTGTTTGCAACGGAATCAGGGACTCCATATTTTTCAATTGTCTGAAGTGTAAGTAGAGAAGATTCAAAGACAATCTGGTTACCGCTGCTTTGGACTGGGGTTCCCACATATGGAATATATTTTTTTGCAAATCCGGGATACGCGACCATCCACTCATAAACCTGCATGCCTCCCATGGAACCTCCGATTAATGCATGAATTCCCTGCAGTCCGAAATGTTTTGTGAGAAGAAGGTATTCACTCTGTACCATGTCGGCGATAGTAATATCAGGGAAAACCGGCTTTGAATAGTTGGTTGGCGAGGTGGAAACTCCATTTCCCAGTGCATCAACAAGAATTGTGAAATAAATCGTTGTATCGATAAGTTTGTTCTTCCCGAGACTTGCGATCATGTCTTCCGAAGATCCTGCATACCAGCTTAAAAACGCAACCACATTTGATTTGTCGTCATTCATCCTGCCAAAAGTCCTGTAGCCAACCTTCACATCATTTAGAGTTTCATCTGACGAAAGTTTTAAGTCTCCGACGCTGTAAAACTGTTGTTGACCGGATACAATTCCACCAAATACCAACAGGAAAAGAACGAGTCCTTTTTTCATTTCACAATCTTTCTGATTTTATAAAATTAACAGATTCAAAATTGCAAAAATATTATGAATCAGAGAATCCATTCAATTTTTTACAGTCGGATAAAGAGAAGATAATAGTTTTAACACCATGATTATTATGGATATTTAATCACCGTAAACAGTTAAATTTAAGATTGAATTTTATTTATTTAGCAGAACAGGTATTTAATGCGTGCAGTCTTATTATTTCTGATTTTAAGTTTTCCTTTCTTCGCCCAAACCGGTCAGCCAAAGATACGGGAGATTTCCAAAAATCTCGAATTGACCGGCTTTTCAAGGGAAAATGGTTTTATTTTACAAAATCAGGACCGATTTGTTTCAGAGGTTTCCGGACCTTCAATCATTTCTCCTGAAATGGCGATGCCCGTTTTCGAGAATGCCCCCTTTATTGCAACAGGTATAAAAGTAACAGGGAAATTCAAAACCCCTGAAGTCATCAGTTTTATTCTCACGGTTGATGGTGTGGATCACAAAATGCACGCAAATGAGGATGGTGATCCAATAATTTCCAAAACCATGATTCTAACTCCTCTTTATTTTGCAAAACCTACGAGTAAATCTGTTAAAGTTACTGTAATTGCAGAAGCTGCAGGTGTTGAGATCACAGGGGTCGAACTCGTTTTTATCAATCCGGGAATTTCGAATCCCGTTGAACCTGAAGTTTCACTGACACAGGATACATATCCCAAGCCACCTGTAGTCAGCAGAACAGCATGGGGATGTCCAATCGGGCAAAGCAGCAACTGTGGTGCTTCCTCAACCAATGTGACGCATCTTATCATTCACCATACTGATGACAATAATAACATCACCGACTGGACAGCAGCAGTTAGAGCGATTTATCAGTATCATACTGCCAGCAACGGCTGGTGCGATATCGGTTACAATTATCTTGTTGCTCCTACGGGCGTAATATATGAGGGCAGAGGTGGTGGTGACAATGTTGTAGGTGCCCATTTTTGCGGTTACAACGGCGGTACCATGGGAGTTTCAATGCTCGGTACCTATACGACTGTTTCGCCTTCAGCAGCACTTCAGGCTTCCCTGACAAAAATTCTTGCATGGAAAGCCGACCAGAGGACGATAAATCCTCTCGGAACCTCTTTTCACGCATCATCAGGGTTGACAATCAATAACATTTCCGGTCACAGAGCCGGATGCGCAACAGATTGCCCCGGACAAAAATTTGTCGATAATGATATCCAAAATATTCGTCAGGGCGTTTTATCACTTATTCAAAGCATCGCGCCAAAAATTACTTCTTCATTTCCCTTGAACGGAAGTAATGATTTTAAGGTCTTCAACCCGGTTCGCCTGACATTTAATCTTCAGATGGACACAACTTCTGTCAAAAATGCAATTTCGGTCTCCCCTGCCGATACTTTCACAGTTTCATTTCCTTCAGCTTTTGAAGCAGTGGTTACCCCAAAAGGACTTTGGAGTTTCAATACAGTTTATACCTTGAAAGTTGATACAACAGCAAAGAATATATATGGAACTCCGCTCGACGGAGATGGAAACGGAACAGCAGGAGACCCCTTCTTCCTGAATTTCACAACCTCAATGCCTGACAATGACCCTCCACAGATTATTAAATATTATCCCGCAGGCTCCGATGTCGGCACATTCGCTGAGATGATGATTGTCTTCAACGAAGAGATTGCCAACTACTCGCAAAACATATCATTGAGCGATGGTGTGAACAATAATATCCCCCTCTCGACGATGTCTTTTACATGGGATGAGAATTATGGCAGACTCTCGTTCAAAACTGTATCAAATCTCACAGGAGGTAAATTCTATCTCCTCAAGTTGAACAATAATATCAGCGACAGAGTCGGTAACAGATTGCCACAGGATTTCGATATCAATTTTTATGTACCAATTGTAAATTATGCCGACGGGAACATTGTTGACAGGTTCGAGGGCTACTCAACATGGGGAAATCCCCTTCAAACGGCTGGTACCACCGGTGTGGATACCTCTGTAACAAATTTCAGCATTACTTCTGAAAAGAAGAAGGGCGGAATCTTTGCCGGAAAACTCGGATTCAAGTTTACCGGAACTGAAAACGGCAAAATCGTCCTTAAGAAATCGACCGGGCACCTGCTTCCGACCGGGAATTCCACTGTCGGAATATGGATATTCGGTGAGCTGAACAACTGCAAACTTTCGATGATTCTCGAAAATTCTTCTGAAATCCTGATGGATATGGGAAGAATCAACTTTTATGGTTGGAGGTTTTTCAGCATCCCGTTCGACAACTCCGCAGGAAATACACAGTTTAAGGGATTTGTCCTCGAGCAAACAGACATCGCCGACAATCAGGGATCTGTCTATTTTGATAATCTGCAGTTCAATGGAACTTTCACAGGAATTGAAAATGAGACAGGTAACCCTGAACATTTTACGCTGCAGCAAAATTATCCCAATCCTTTCAACCCGGAAACAGTGATTTCATTTACACTTCCCCAAAAAAGCTTCGTTTCCGGGAAAGTCTATGATGTAATGGGGAGGGAAATTGCAGTCTTGTTGAACGGAGAATTTGAATCGGGATTTCATTCTGTCAGATTCAACGGTTCAGAACTTTCATCCGGAATTTATTTCTTCAACCTGACCGCAGGTAGTGAAAGAAAAACAATTAAAATGATCTTTAACAAATAGAATTTAATATGACTTCAAAAAAGATAACTTTTGGAACTGATGGCTGGCGAGGGATAATCGACGAGGAAGTAAATAACAAGTCGATTGCAGAAGTGGCTCAGGCGTTTGCCGATTATTTGCTTTCGACCGTGCATAAAATTATTTCCCCCTCGGTTGTCGTCGGATATGACGGCAGAAAAAACTCGAAACAGTATGCAACTCTCTTCGCAAGAGTTTTGGCAGGAAACAGAATAAAAGTTACTCTGAGCGATAAGATTACTCCCACGCCTGTCCTCTCCTATGCTGTGAAAAAAGGGGGTTTTAATGCCGGAGTGATGATTACTGCGAGTCATAATCCTGCAAATTTCAGCGGCGTAAAATTCAAGGGACATTATGGCGGTCCCTTCCTTACCGAAAATACAAAGAGAGTAGAATCTTTCATCAATTACAATTTGATCCAGTCTTCTGATAATCTTGCAACTATTGACATACTTGAAGATTATATACTCGCTCTTGTTGAGAGAATAGATTTCAAAAGTGCAAGAAAGAAAAAATTAAAAGTACTGATCGACTCTATGGGTGGAGCAGGCGGAACCCTCATTCAGACTCTGTTGCAAAGACAAAAGATTGAGTGTGAAACCATTTTTGGTGAACCTGATCCCGACTTTAACGGCAGATCACCCGAACCGATAGATCAGAATCTTACCCCTCTTAAAGAAGCAATCCTGAAGGGTGATTACGCATTTGGTATCGCAACCGACGGAGATGCCGACAGGGTTGCCTTTGTAATGGAGAATGGTGAATGGCTGAGTGCTCAGGAAACCATCCTCCTCTTTACAGACTATCTGCTCGAAACAGGCTCGGAAGACGGCGATATAGTGAAGACAGTCTCCGTGACCGACAAATTATTCGCACTTGAATCCCCCACCAGAAAAATAAGGGAAGTGCAGGTCGGCTTCAAGTATATCACCGAGGAGATGCTCGCCGGCGGGGTTGCGATGGGATTCGAAGAGAGTGGTGGATTTGGAATCACAAGCCATATCCCCGAGAGGGACGGTATCCTTTTTGCCATGCTGATGCTCGAGATGCTTGCTGATTCAGATTACAATAAATTAAGTGATTTCGTCAAGGCAAAGCGGGAAAAATTCGGTGAAATAAATTATAAACGAATCGACTTTTCCTATACTGAAGATGACAGAATGGAATTGCTTCCCAGGCTGGTGGAATCAACGCCAACGGAGTTGGCGGGATTTGAAATCACCGGTACTTCCCTTTTCCACTCGACTACAGGGGTTGTAAACGGAATGAAACTAAGGCTGGACGGCACTTCCAGATGGCTCCTGATCAGAAGCTCCGAGACCGAACCATTGCTGAGGTTTTATGCCGAGGGGGACAGTCCGGATGAACCGGAGACATTATTAAACGCGGGTATTGAAATCCTGCTTCAAAAAAAGAAGAATTAAAACCATGTCAATTAAATATATTGAAAAATCAGAAATCCCCTTTCTTTACAACGGAATGGGTGACGATTTTGCCATGATCGAAAATCCGGGATACATTTTCCCTCATTTTGAAATTGTTCCTCTGGCAAAAAAACTCAAACATGTGGAAGATATTACTGCTGTCGTGATGGATATGGATGGCACTACCACTACAACAGAAGTTCTCTGCATTCACTCCCTCGAATTTATGGTAAGACAGATTACCGGAAGGATGTCCAAAGAGGAATGGCACGGGCTCAATGAGGAACACGACTACCCTCACATTATCGGGAACAGTACCACAAAACATGTAGAATACCTTATCAAAACCTACCGTGACGATATAAACATCGAACAGCTCAAAAGGGCTTTTATCAAGGCTGCCGTAAGAACCATCTGTTTCGGAAAGGATCCAAACAGAATTGCCGAGGTAAAAAACAATCTCGTTTCCCTCGGACTAAATAATCTTCACGAAGCGGCTGAAATCTCAGTCATTGCAAAAAAGGGAGCTGCATTTTTTGAGAACTCTCCCGAACTTCAATCGTTGACTGCCCACAACCTTAATGAGTTCAGAATTGAAACCGAGCACGAAGTTGTAAGAGCAGCAATTGATATCTACTATGCCCGTTACCACGAAATTCTTGCCATCATCTCCGAGGGCAACTGTGCGCAGATAATTAAAGAACTCAGCCTCCCCTTGGGCAGACACCTGATTGAACCGATGCCCGGTGCTTTGTTTCTGTTGCTACTTTTAAAGGGGAAACTAAAAGGTAAAATCCCCGCATTAAAAAATTATCTGATAAAGAATTTTGGAATCCTGAGTGATTCCATGCTGGATATCGAGTCTGAAATTGGATTTCTACAGCATCTGGCAGCAAAATTTGAGCACTCACCTGTGAAGATAGCAGTTGTCACCTCTTCGATAAAATATGAAGCTGACATAGTCCTTAATCAGGTTTTCGAAGTTTTTCGTGAGCAACTGTCTGAGACGGGACTGAGTCCCGCTGAGATCGCTGAATTGTCATCTCTTTTCACCGATCACAATCAGTTTTATGATGCGGTAATCACCGCCTCCGATTCAAGTGAGATAAGGCTGAAACCTTATCGTGATCTTTATTCGATTGCCCTGCATAAACTTTCTGTACCTGTCGGGAAATTCGATCAGGTCCTCGGATTTGAGGATTCGGAAAGCGGGAACCTCGCTATTCGTGCCGCGGGAATCGGAATTGCAATTGCTGTGCCTTTTGCTCAAACCGCGGGCCACAATCTCTCTGCTGCAACTTTTATTGCCAATGGAGGCATTCCCGAAGTAATCTTTAAAAAACATCTTTTTCTAAATCATATTTGAGAAGTTATGTCAAAGTTTGATGACCACCTGAAAAATAAAGTCTTTCATGTAATCTCCAATACCCACTGGGACAGAGAGTGGCGCTTTCCTTTCCAAAGAAACAGGCAGATGCTCGTTGACATGATCGACAAAGTGATTGAGATTCTTGAAAACAACCCCGACTACCGTGCATTTCATCTCGACAGTCAGTCCATTGTGATCACTGATTACCTCGAAATAAAGCCTCAGATGAAAGAGAGATTCGTAAAACTGGTTGAAGAAAAACGGCTGCTTATCGGTCCCTGGTTCATCCTTCCCGAGCAGTTTCAGGTTGGTGGAGAGAACCTCGTAAGGAACCTGCTGATCGGTCATAAAATATGCAGGGAGCACGGTGGTGTCTCCAAAATCGGCTACTCCCCTTTCTCATGGGGACAAATCTCCCAGCTTCCCCAGATTTACAAAGAATTCGGAATAGAACTCATCATGTTCTATCGAGGAATTAACTCCCTTGAGTCACCTAAGGCAGAGTTTGTCTGGGAAGGTGCAGATGGGACCACAGCCCTCGCATCAAGATTTTCAACCATGCCGCGGTATAATTTTTACTTCTATATCTACCGAACCGTTGTTCACAACGAAACCCCCTACGATGTTGAACATCCATGGAACAAGGGTGGAGTTCTGTTCCATTTTGCCGATGAAAAGCTCTATAATGAAGATTTCTTCATGGCAGAATACCCTGATCACTACTACCCCGAAAATGTGAGACCTTCTGTAGAGGACATTGTTAACCGTCAGGCGGATGATTTCACAACACCGCATGTGATCTGGATGGAAGGTCACGATTCATCAGGTCCGAATGAAAAAACCGTCAAAATTATCGAAGACATTAAAAAGGAATTCCCGGAAATTAATGTTATCCACTCCACTCTCGAAGATTACGCCGCTGCCCTCGCTGAATCATTTGATGAGGAAAAGGCAGCCTTTGTTACGGGTGAAAGAAGAAGCGCTCAGTACGACGCGAGAAGTGGAAATATGTACGGCTACACAACCAGTGCAAGGATGTATCTGAAACAACGCAATTTTGAGGTGGAAAATTTCCTTCAGTTTTATGCAGAACCTTTCAACTCATTCTCAGGAATGCTGGGGAATGACATAAACCACAAATATCTCGATATCGCCTGGAATTATCTTGTTCAAAACTCAGCCCACGACTCCATCGGCGGATGCTCACTTGATGCAATCCACGATGACATGATGTCACGCTACAAACAGGTCGAAGAAATTTCAACGGGTGTCTTTGAACGGGCATGCAAATATTTTATTAAAAACATCGACCATTCGGGAAAACTCGAGAAATATGCTCATCCCGACTATCCTCAGTTTCTTACTGTTTTCAATCCGACTTCATACCTGAGAAACGAAACCATGAGATTGATGATCGATATTCCAGACAGGGCAATTGCAGGATCATTAAAAATCATCGATGAAAACGGCGAAAGTCTTTCCCTCTCCATTCTCGAGGAATATGATGTCGAACCCGTTCTCGAACAAATGATCAACAGACCGATGTATCTTAAAACAAAAAGGTATGAAGTGCTGGTTTCACTAACCAATATTGCTCCTCTCGGCTACACATCCTATGCTGTCGTTCCCGATTCTTTCTTGCCGCTTGAATCGGAATTTATTGCAACGGGTAAAAAGAAAAAAACAAAGCTTGACAACGAGCACCTGCAGGTCACTTTTAACGACAACGGTACCTTTAATGTGTTCCACAAAGAAACGGGATTCTATTACAACAATCTCGGCAATATTTATGACGAAGGTGAAGGCGGACACGCATGGGTTAACAAACCTCTCCCTCCTTTTGTCACAACCGATGAGTCAAAAGCCAGAGTAAAACTGATCGAAAACTCACCTCATTCTGCAACCGTGCAGATCAGGCAGTATCTCTCCCTCCCCACAAATCTGAAACAGAGGCATGGCAGAAATCCCGACTTTACGGTGGTACCAATAAAGCTGAATGTTACTCTCGAAAAGGGTGCCAAAAAAGTCGAAATCAAGGTGGATGTTAATAACAAAGCCGAGAGTCATCGCCTTAGACTCCTTTTCCCCACCGGTTTGAAAATTAAAACCCACTACGGTGAAGGACAGTTCGATGTAGTTGAAAGAAGTGTTGAGAGACCCGACACAAGCAACTGGATAGAACAACCGATGTACGACTTCCCGATGCATCAGTTTATGGCGGTTTCAGACGGAAGAAACGGTGCTGCGATCTTCACCAAGGGTCTGAAAGAATACGAAATCCTCCCCGATACCCAGAACACAATAGCAATTACACTACTGAGGTCATTCAACTACATAATTTCTCCCAGCTCTGTGAAAGATTACTCCGAATTAAAGGGTTCACAATGCCTTGGCAAACAATCTTTCGAGCTGGCATTCTATCCCTTTAAAGGCGACTGGTCGGATGGAAATGTTTATCCTGAAGCTCTGAAATACAATCTTCCCCTTTCGGCTGTTGTCAGCTCCAAAGCAAACGGTACGATGCCCTCTACAATGTCGTTCATAAAGATCGAGCCTGGAAACCTGATATTCAGTTGTTTCAAAAGGGCGGAATCGGAAGAAGACGGCGAGTTCGTAATAAGAGTCTATAACCCGACCGAAGAAGGAATCTCGGGTAAAATTTCGTTCGGAATTCCTCCAAAACATGTCTCAAGAACGACACTTGAAGAGGAAATTCTGGAAAACAAAAATTTGACGGTGCCTAATGAATTATCCGTCAAGATTGGTGCTAAAAAACTTAAAACCTATTTGTTAAAATATTAATTGACATAAAAATGATAAAAAATAAATACGGCTACTATACAGACGATTACCGCGAATTTGTAATTACCGATCCCCGCACTCCAAGACCATGGTTTAACTATATGTGGAACAAGGACTTTGCCGGGATGATTTCACATACGGGCGGAGGTTTTTCCTTCCTTGAAACACCCCGTGACAACAGACTTACCAGAATGCGTTACAACTGCCTCCCGTGGGACAGACCCGGCAGGTATGTCATGGTTAAAGATGCAAAATCAGGTGAGTACCACTCACTTAGCTGGGCACCGACAATCGAGAGAAAATATGACCTCTACGAGTGCCGGCACGGTCAGGGTTACACTTCAATAAAAACAGTGGTTTCAGAAATCGAAGGCAATATAACATACTTTGTTCCCCGCGAGATTAATGCCGAAGTGTGGCGGATCTCCCTTAAAAATCTTTCTAACGAAACGAGAAATCTGGAGATTTACTCATTCGCAGAACTTATGATGGGAAATGCCCTCAACGATATAATCAACCAGCCAAATGACAAGCATTTCACCGATATTCACTTCGACAAAAAACATGACACACTCGTTGCCACCCGCAGATACTGGGTACTCAATAAAAAAGTCAGCGTGGAACAGCCAAATCTCGACTGGAAATATGATCTCCTCTTCACCTCTACCCTGCCTGTTACAGGGTTCGATGGAAGTCTGGATAAGTTCATAGGCAGGTGGCGTTCTGAAGCCAATCCCGAAGCGGTGGAGAGAGGTGAAATGTTCAACACCGAAATTACAGCCGGTGATCCTGTGGCAGCACTTCAAAACAGAATTTCTCTGAAGCCGGGTGAATCAGTTGAATTTGCAATAATCATGGGTGTTGCTCCTAAAAACGAGTCGGATTCGGAGTTCAAATACAACGAACTTAAGTGGTCAGCTCTCAAGGATATCAATAAGATCGATTCCCTCCTCGCTGAAGTAAAAGAATACTGGACAAACTATCTCTGCCATTTTTCTGTAGAAACTCCTGATGAAAAACTGAACGCTTCGCTCAATGTCTGGAATCAATATCAGGCAGCTGTTACTTTCGACATGGCACGAAATTCAGGATATTATCACGGCGGCCTCCTCTTCGGAAACGGTATCAGGGATCAGTTCCAGGACATTCTTGGCATGCTCCTCCCCGAACCGGGACGGGTTAAAGCCAGAATTCTAAACGCCTTAAAATACCAGTTTAACGACGGTTCAACCCTTCACAACTTTTTTAAGATTACTGAATGGGGAGAAAAAACAAATCACTCCGACACTCCCCTATGGATTCCTTTCGGAGTAACTGAATACCTCAACGAGACAGGCGATTTTTCAATTCTCGATGAAGTGGTTAAATTCCATGATGAAGGCGAAGCCACTGTTTATGAACATACCGCGAGAGCACTTGATTTTGCTATATCGGCTGTAAGTGAAAGGGGCCTCCCCAAAATCATGAACGGTGACTGGAACGATACCCTCGATAAGGTAGGTCCGCGCGGAAAGGGCGAAACCATCTGGGGTGCCTTCTTCCTCGGTTATGTGATAAAAAAAGCTCTCCCCCTTCTTGGTTTAAGAAATGATCAGGAAAGAATCAAACAGTGGAGTACTGCTTTTGTTCACATGGAAAAACTTATTAATGAAGTTGCATGGGATGGTGAATGGTATATCAGAGCCTTCAACGATTTTATGGAACCTCTCGGCACTCATAAAAGTGAACAGGGCAAGATTTTTATAAACTCACAGTCATGGGCTGTCATCTCGGGAATGGCTCCCGAAGAGAGAGCGAAAAAGTGTATTGAATCAGTAAAAAAACAACTGCTCCGTCCAAACGGAATTCAGATTTGCTGGCCCTCCTACACAAAAGTGGAGGAAAATACCGGCTTAATCAGCAGATGTGTACCGGGTAAAAAAGAGAACGGAGCAATATTTAACCATGCTTCCTCCTGGTTTGTAATGGCTTCAATATATGCAGGCGATATAGACTCAGCAGTGGACATCTACAAAAGGATGCTCCCCTCAAATTCCTCTGAGAGAATCGACATTTATGAAGTCGAACCCTATGTCTTCGCAGAGTATATAACGAGTCCTGACCACCCGACCGAGGGACAGGCGAGCCATTCATGGCTTACAGGAACCGCCGTCTGGATGCTCCGGATTGGTATGGACTACATAATCGGATTTCAACCCCGCTTTACAGGAATTGCAATATCCCCCGCACTTCCTTCTTACTGGAACGGGTTCAAGGCTTCACGGAAGTTCAGGAATTGTAATCTGTCGCTTACAGTGAAAAGAGCCGACAAAAATGAAACTCCCGGCTTGTATCTCGAAAACAACCTGATGCCGGATAATTTTATACCGCAGGAAAATCTTATCCCGGGAGGCAATCTGAATCTCCTCTTCCTCTCTAAATGACTTTAACAAAAAAAAGGCTGCCCGATAATTACAAAGGGCAGCCTTAAATTTATGATGCTACTTTGATACTTCGCTACTCTGCTACTTCAATAGTTGAAGCTTTACTCTCTCCTTTTTCACCTCAGAGCCTGATTTCAGGGTAATCTCTGCAAAATAGACCCCCGATGCAGCGTTTTTCGAACCGAGGTTTAGCTCTTCTTCATAACTGCCGGGAAGTCGCTCTCCAAGTTCCCGCTTTTCCAGTTCCTCCCCGGACAACGAGAAGATTGTTAAAGTTACTACTCCGGCTGTCGGAACAGTAAATCTTACCCTTGTTGACGGATTAAAAGGGTTGGGAAATGCTTCAACTTTGATTGTTTTGGGTACGGTTGGTTCCTCTCCATCATTAACAGAAACAAATGTTCTGTCTCCGGCAAATATTACAGCAAAACCGGGTTCAATAATTGACGGATTGGTTATGGTTGATGTGATAAAATCATCGACTCCGTCACCAGTGACATCTCCAATCATTCCGCGACCATTATAGCCGTAGAACTTTTGATCTGCAGCCATATCGGAATTTCTTGGATTTCCTCCCAGCCAGAGCCATTCACTGTAACCCAAACTCCGAAGGAACTCCGGTTTACCGTCACCATTAAAATCGCCCGGGCTTGGTAGTGGCCTTGTAGATGCGGGCCCAACCTCCTGACTGTTGAAGCCCCGCCAGGCGAGTTTATGTTCAAACGGAGGGTAACCACCTGTTGTAATCTTTCTGTCAATCCAATAGGGGTATTGGTTTGTCCTGTCTAAATGGAGGAAATCATCTTTGCCGTCACCGTCCATGTCGGGCAATATATCTGTCAATTGACCAAAATCCGTTGAATCGTTGTGATAGTCAAATACAAAATGATCATCAAAATTGAAAGCCGGATTCCCGTATATGACATGAAGTTTACTGTTATTGGGGTTATATGGATCAGTGGCATGTTCAAAAATATCTGTACAACCATCACCATTTAAATCGCCCATTTGATAATGAGAGTAATCTGAACTATAATAAAATGTATCAAGGTAACAAATTTTGTGAGGTACGCCGGTGAATTCCGAACCTGTCTTGTAGAACGAAATGAAAGGTCTGTGCACATCATCTAAAAAATATTCGTATCGTAAAGCAAGTTCCTGCTTCCCATCACCATCAAAATCTATCCAGTTGTTTGTGGAATTATAAACTAATGCGAACATCCAAAGAGTATCGGCAAACGGCATTTCCTTGTCTGGTATGGTGTCGAGTAGAGGTCCGCCAAAATATATTTTGAATTTGGCGGGCAGGGGTTTGGTTGTCTCATATAATATCAAATCGAGATATTGATCTCCATTTAGTTCCAAAGATGTTGCGTGTATAGCATGACTATTTGCGGAGCATTTTAATCTCATTTTTGGTACTGTATCGATAGGATCACCACCGTAATAAAGTTCGAGATATCCCTGTCCTGTTGAATCGTGATCCGCAAGCCAAAAGTCGTTGATTCCGTCTCCATTCTGGTCCCCGGCTTTGATTCCCAACATTCTGGTGTAGATACCCCATTTTTTGAAGACTATTCTGGTTAACTGGGCATCCACCGAAAGACTGAGCAAGAATTGTATCAGCAAGGTTAAATATAATGTCTTTCTCAATTAACTGACTCCTTACTTTGTCAAAAGCAGTTTTATGCTGCTTCTGTATTCTGTGGTCGATTCCAAACTTTTTGCACGCATCTCCAGTATATACACACCACTGGAGACTTTTTCTCCATATTTATTTGTCCCCTGCCATTTCATCTCGTATCTGCCACTGTTGATCCCGGGTACTTCAACCTCATGGATTTTCCTTCCCAGTATATCATAAATTGACAAAGTGACATTGCTTTTCTCTTTTACAGAATACTCAACGACTGTTTCCGGATTGAATGGGTTCGGGTAATTGTTGAACAACTTGTATTCATAAATTACGCTTTCAGGCTTCGAATCACTTGGTTGCTGTTTGCTCAATACTCCGTTCATTGGGGAGTTATTCGGGATATCACTAAACAACAGGTTTGCTGATCTTGTGTATTCAGATGTCGGGAAATTACTATTAAGATAAGTAAGCATTGGAGTTACCTTCCCGGCAGTATCTATCAAACCCGATGATTTGTATTTCTCTTCAAGGAGACTGTTGTAGATCATCATAACTTGTTCACTGTTATCCCCGGCTCCGTTCATCTTGTTGCTGCTTGAATTCAGAATTTCCTGTTTGTATGCAGCCATGTTTTCCGTGTCAATGTTCATTAAGAGCATTGTTGTTGATTTAAAGAGATTTCCTGTCTGCCTGATCCTTAGGAGACCGGTTATCAAATCCTGAATTTCAGATGCCTCATAAGTACGCGGTAATAATCTTACTGCTTTCTTTTTGATTGAGGTGGATGTTTCGCCTGAAACCAATCCATCGATCAACTCTCTTGCAAGCCTGAGTTCCCCGGTATTTATAAGATTTTGTACCTGAATAAATATCGTTTTGATACTGTCAGATTCTATAGAGTTGGTCTTATTTGTATTACTACCATTGTCCTTTGCCATTTTGTTCTGTTCTTGACTGCAATAATTATTGTAACCCGCAGTGTGAACATAATAGTTGCCTTCAATTGTTATTCTAAATTTATCCGGTGATTCAGATTCCCAGTCATTTCCATAAGCATCTATCTCCACGGTTTCGCCGTAGTCTTCTGATTTTAATTCCAAACTTGTGAGATCACCCAGGAAGCAATTCCTGCCGAAAAATCCATATTCCTCTACTCTACCAAGCAGTACCTCAGAGTTCAGTGAGGATATTGATGTTCCCAGATTCTCAAATTTGTTGTTACCATCACCCAACAGTGTATCGAGCAGTTGAGGTTTTGAACCGGATAGTGCCCTCACTCCGATTCCTGACAGACTACTATTATGAAATGTGTTATCGTGCAATACCGGTTTTGAACCTACCATGGTTATTCCCCATAGTTGACTGTTCGTGATAAGCGAATTTCTTATGACGGTATTATCGACACCATAATTGTAACTGTAATATAGACTTATCCCTGTATGGGTGTCTTCTGTTTTTAGTCCGTCAATAATATCACCGGGGCTGATATGACTGTATAAACCACAGCTTGCGTTTTTAATCGTTGCATTCTTTATTCTAACAGGTGATCTGTAACAGAACACACCATTATTTGCAGTCCAGTTTTTCTCTTTGAAGTCGAGGACAATATTTGTATTTACACTGTCGCCAATGACAAGTTGACCATCTTCGACGATTAGTTTCGATGAATTTTGAAATTCGAGAGAGACCCCGTTTGCAACCGTAAGTTTATGATTCTTCATATGAAGTGTCTTCTTTATGACTTCATTTTTATAGATCGTCTCATCTTCTCTGAATTCACCACCCGTATATATGGTTGGCGTTATCATTAACATGCATCCTTCCCCTCCTGAAAGAGAGATCGTAAAACTTCTGTTTTCAGCCAGCATTCCTTCAGACAAACTGGCGACAATCGGATGTGTAGGTTCGCTCAGGTTTATTACGCTGTAGTTATTATAAGATAGACCGACATCGTTCAACTTGACCGTGATGTCTCTTTGGACTGTTGTATTTATGTTTGTGTCGTCATCATCACAAAATCTGTTTACCAAATATAATAGTATTGTGTCGGGAATTATTGAAACCGTACTTTGGGTGCTTCCAGTGGTGTATTTGAATAGTCCTGCTTCAATATATGATATAGGATCTGCCTCACCCGTTTCCGTTTTTTTGCTGCTTATCCCATTGATCCATTGATTTCCTGATACCCTGTGCGAGGGGTTTGCCGCACTATAACCATTCACCCAAGAACTTCTCAGAATGAAATTTTCGATTCCACTTATTTTTTCTGTAAACTCTTTTACAGCAAAATATCTGTAATTTCCAACCTGTTGCAGCCCACCCCCTATTTTACAGACGGGAGCATTCTCGTCATCATTATATACATTGATCACATCATCAAATAATCCATAAGTTGCTTCTACCTTTGAACCATCCTCAGACGGAATATTTGGTATCCTCGTTGGGACCATATAAAACATAAGTCCCTTTGCTCCGTATGCGATCGCAAGATTACCCATTGTATGGATTTCTTCACGGGATGGTGCTCGCAACTTATCATCTTTGGGAATGTATCTGAATGATCCTGCATTGCGTTCTATTATTCTTGAGGCAGCTACCTGGATTGTATGAAACAATGGGATATCATCGCTTAAATCATTTAAAGTAAAATTCTGAGATGCCTCCAAGGCAGGAATATAACCCATGTGTTGCATCTGGTCCATAGAGTGATCACTACCTTTTAAAACGGGTTCCCCTCTATAAACTATCATTTCGTCAAATGCCTGCTGAAGGCGTGCCTGTTTTTCCGGATCACCTGAACCCCTTGGAATCATTCTTTGCAACGGATACCAGTCGTAAAGCAGCGAATGCCTGTAGAAGGAATTGACAGACACCTTCTCCCGGTCAAACCATAGGTTCCACTTCCAAGCACCGCCTGTTGCACCGTTCAAGTCCATTCTCTCCCTGTCTGCACCGGTACGAAGGATATTCTGATAATCCCTCCGTACCCTACCCGTCAGCATATAGGGTTCGTCGTAATAATTTGATTCGAACATGGGATTGCTAATGAATGAATTAATTTTTTGGTTGATTGCGGCTTCAATCACTCCCCTTAGTGTTGCGTTAGCTGCATATTCTCTGTAATCCTGGTCTTGTATTACGATTTTATCAATATTTACTCCAATATTGTTCTCAAAGAAGATCCCGATCTCAATTTCCTTTCCAACTTCGTTGAAATTATTATTACGGCGGAAATCAGGATGAGTAATCTCGATCCACTCATACGAACCGGGAGATGTAAATGCACTTCGAAGAACGGGCATTAAGAAATCAACATCCGGTGGCGAATCACCGGGAATACTAAATGTATCTGCGAGATTGATGTTCTGCTTTCCTGCCTGTGCGAAATTTGTACTATACACGAATTCTTTAATCTTTACTTTCACAGTAAAAACTGGGGTTTCAGGTGGCATGTTATTAAGGTCAAGCTTAGCCTTGATCTTCATATAATGTTGTCGGTCGCGAGTAAACATCATCCTGTTCACAATTCCATATACCATGTAACCGCCTCCTGTTGCTTGGGGTGTCGCTCGACGGACTTTTATTAAGTCTGTATTATTGTCCTCGTCACCTATTGCAACTCCCGTAAAATTGTTCCCAATGAATGCCGGCATCAGACTTGAATGATTGTTCATAAACCAGACACTACTCTGAGATCCGCCGTTGGGATAAAATCCAAAATTGTAATCTTTTGTCAGACAGTCTTCAGTAATACCGCTATAGTCACCAATTTCGAAGGAATAATTGTTCTCTTCCTGCCCCTGCGATAAGATATACTCTCCGGGTTTGTGGCTTCCGCTGAGAGGGAGAAAACTTATTGATGACCACTCAATGTGCCTGTCATATATCTTTATTCCGGGGTTATTGTTTGTATTTGAAGAATAATAGTCCAACAATGTCACGGTGTGTGTAAATCCGGCTGTCTTCATCTGATTATAAACATCATTCACCTGATTATAAACAGTATTCGAGTTACCACCCCATGGCTCAACACCCATTCTTGCATTCACATAATGATCAAAAAAGGAGATGAAGGGAAACATTGTTTTCCCTGGTTGTGCATAAATATGGGGGGGGGGGTAATAATAACGGTTAGTAATATAAATAGGGATATCTTTTTCATATTAATCTCTAGATTAATTTATGAATTTCCGGACAATGAGTCCTGCCAATAATTGATAAGCTAAATGGTAAAGTAAACTATTTTTTTGCCTGGTGCGCTTAACCGGGGTGGGAAGAGAGATGTGAAAAATGGAGTTATCCCTGATAACACCCTGAAAAGGTTGATTCTTAATAACCGGAAGAGAATTTTACTCTTCTTTTTTAGTATGGGCTTGTTTCCGTTTGCTCCGGGAATAAATTATAAATAGGTTTATTTAATGTAAACATAATTTTATTTAAAGTCAAGAGGGGAAAAAAATATTTTTTTTACATTTAGTTTTACTGAATATTGTAAAAATATTGGCTATAAATTAAAGTCAAAATATGTGTTGCCATAATACAAAAAAAAGGCTGCCCGATAATTACAGCGGGCAGCCTTTTTATTAAGATGATTCTCCGTTACTTCGTTACTCCGCTACTTCGCTACTTTAATAGTTGAAGTTTCACTCTCTCCTTTTTCACCTCAGAGCCTGAATTCAGGGTAATCTCTGCAATATAGATTCCCGATGCAGCGTTTTTCGAACCAAGGTTTATTTCTTCTTCATAGCTGCCGGGAAGTCGCTCTCCCAATTCCCGTTTCTCAATCAGTTCTCCTGATACACTGACTATCGAAAGTGTCACTGAACCCGTTGTAGTAAGTGTGTACTTTATTTTGGTTGTCGGATTAAACGGGTTGGGGTAGGCTTCCAACTTCAAAGATGAAGGAACTGAAGAGGGATTATTATCCTGGACAGATACCAGATTCCTGTCTCCCGCCACTATTACTGCATAGCCGTATCCCGTAGAATTACCGTCATAATCATATACAAGTGCTAAATCATCAACTCCATCTCCTGTTACATCTCCCACAAATCCCC